>CAJOGG010000254.1 GCA_905234205.1 uncultured Synergistales bacterium
CCACACATGGACAACGACTTACGAGGGAGCTAGTGCAGGGACAGGCGAAGATGATGATGAAGATAATATAGGCACAAAATACAGTCTTAGTGTCAGCGCCGATGAGAAAACTGCGTCAATGGAAGTTACTAACAAGGGCAGTTCTCCAAGCATTAATAAAAACGTAGGCGATACGTTTACCGTTCCTGGTCTTGCAGGTTATATAAAATGTACAAGCGTGAAAGCAAGCAACAGCTATAACGAACATGGTGTTCAAAGCTGGAATGTTACTTACGAAGGGACAACTGGCGAAGATGAAGAAACTTCAACTCCAGAAAATGAAATCTCGTTCTCATATGAATTAAATGGCACAACTGTTAGAACTATTGATGGTGAATTTTTGGCATTACGACGTTCTACAACGCCAATCACAAAGAAAAGCATTGTTATTTACAATGATTCCCAAAATTCAGTAGTTACTATAGGTTCTAATTATGAGGGTGGAATAGCTATCAGTGAGAATATAATTAAGGAAGAAATTTCAAAAAATGGTGTTAAATTAAAATCTTATTACAAACATACTATTGAGGTTGAGTCGTGAAAGTTCTTGATTTTAATCTTAGTTCAGAGAAAAACGGCGGAAAAGTTACAGGATTTAATTATTCAAGAAGCCTCAATGAATTGGTAAGTTCATGGAGCGCAAGTATAGCAGGCGGCAACTTTAAGGCAGGAAATTCAATTAGTTTTAATGGCGTTATGACCGACGGTATTATCTCCAGAGCATATAAAGATAGTTTTGGCTTATGGCATATTGAAGGTAAAGACGCTGGAGTAAAACTAATGAAAACCACACCAGATATTTCAGACTTACCCACAGGAAACGCTAAAGCTGTAATCACGTATTTAGCTAATTTTTGTAGTATTCCTTTATCGATGAGTGGCAACGGATTGAGTAATTTCAATACTCGTTCTCTTATAAGTGGGTCCACTTGCGCCGAAGCAATCTTAGAACTTGCAATGTTAAGTGGTTATATTGCTTATATCAATAATAACGGAGCTTTAGTCCTTACAACTCCTAGTAGTAGTGTTCCCAGTTTTAATAATATAATTGATGACTCAGGTTCTGATGTCGATTTAGATGGATACGCCACTCAAGTTTTAGTAAGTCTTACATGCCGCACGGAAGATAGCGAAAGCGAAACAGAAACAACATATACTTCAGGAACAACATCATCGGCTAATCCTGATGAAATAACGTATTCAGGCTCACTTAGTAATGGCAGCTTTAGTGTTACTATGTGGGGTGAACCGTATAATGTCATAAAAAGAGTTAAAACGACAGTAATCAATTCAGGTATTACAATCGAAACTGAAGAAATACATAATTATGAATATAAAAGTAAGACAGTTACTCGCGATAATAATAATAAAGAAAAACAAGAATATTTATTAATTGCATTTTATGAAAGCGGTTATCAAATAACTAAAACTATTGAAGGGACATATAATGAGCAAAATTTTAAGGAAGTTACAACAGAAACTCTAACACGAAGCACTGGAGGCCATGACGTTCCTAATCCTCCAGAAGACTGGCTAACAAGCGGTACGCCTAAAATGATTGATGAAGAAAATTTAACACGCACAACCGTTCGTACTGGCGCACCGGCTCCTAAAGAAGGGATGCCTCCGTATTCACCGTCGTTTGATTGCAAAGTCAAGAAAAAATTTTATAGAAAAAGCCACGGATTTAAGACGCTTGTAATTTGTGAAGAGGAAGAAACACGGTACGAGGAACGGCAAGTAGGCTCAATAAGCCCCGTAAAGGTTGATGATGAGTTAATCCCTCATTTTATGTTTGACTCAAAATTAGCTATCCAAACTCATTCAACGCCGCAATGGGTACCAATAAAAACGCATAGAACGTATTGTGATTTATACGATGTTAATAATGAGTGCAAAGCATCGACGCGTTCAGAATATAGTGATGATGGCGCAGAATGGCTTTCAGAGAACGCTATTAGCGATACTGGCGATGAAGAATTAAATAAATATGAAAAAGCCTATGCTGCATTCACGCAAAATTCACAGGGGCTTGAAATTACTCTCGGCTCATCACAAGTTGAGACATTTTGGCAGTTTGTAGAGTTGCCTGGCAAAAAAACAATAACAAAGAAACAAGGAGAAATTGATTTAGGCGACGTATCAAGTTGGTATGACAACGGCGAATATGTTCAAAGTCTTTATATATGCCCTCATGTAAACGGTGAAAAACCTTATCAATGCAACGTTTGTACCTTAGATAGCAGCAATAATACTACAAATTGCACTAAAACTAACAGCTACGGCCTCTTTCCAATGAAATTTGATTTTCGTGATTGCGAAAGGG
>CAJOGG010000255.1 GCA_905234205.1 uncultured Synergistales bacterium
TTTTCTGTTGCCTAATGTTTCTTGAATAACTGTTTGAGTGAATGTACGACGAACACAACGCTTTTAAGCAGAGGAACAGGGATAACGGAAATTAGGTAGATAATCCTGTAGTTAAGATTTGGAGCTATGCGAATAATATCGTATTTATACTTTGTGCAAATTTTGCGGTCAAAGCGTCTGTTCATTCGTATAGTTCTCCATCCCCCATAAATATCCAGATCAACATTCAAATTTTTAGCCTGATCTTGTATAACATATTTTTTCTCGTCAAAGCTAATGCATTTAATTTTGTACACAGCCTGTAACCATTCCAGTAAGGCAACCCTGAAATAATTTTCTTTTTGCGCCCACCAGCTGCCCTTGCGTTTTCTTAATGCTTGAAGCTCGCTTGGCATTTCGTGAGGATAGGGATAGCTTGTGCAATGAAAAGCCCTGAAATTACTTGCATTAATAGGATAATCGTAATAATAGATTACAAAGAACCACTCATTTTGCCCATACTCTTCGCAGAACTGGTCATAAGTTACAGGCTTATATGCTGCCTTCCTGAAGAATACAATTCCGAATAACGTAGCATAGTGAGCACAATCAACGCAAACACTTCCGATATTATGATATTCTTTCTCGCCTAAATGCTTCGAGTCGACTGGGGTAGTCTGCACCATGTCATAGCCTTTATCGAGAATCTCCATAATTTTCACCGCTCCGTCATATGTCGGGAACTGGTTATCCTTGCCCAAGCAGATATACTCCGCATCAATGTTATTGATTGCGTGGAAGAATCTGTACTGAATGCTTGTGCCGGGTAAATGTTCGTAGAGTATTCCGTCAGCTTTATGCTTCTCGTAAACGCGCAAAGACGAGTCGTCATCATTTGCGTCCAGAACATAAATAGCTGCATTGAACTTTAGGAAAGAATTTTTGTGAGCCTCAAGACATCCATCGAGGAAATCTGCGCTATTTTTCGTGGGAATAATGTAAGCGAGTTTATACTTTTTCCCTATCTGAGAACAGACAATAGGCGTGTCGTGTCGTGTCGTGTCGTGTCGTGTCGTGTCAATTATGGAGCTAATTTCCATTTTGTCAAGACTCCTTTCATGGATTTGTGTAAGTATATCACATGGTGTTATTTGCGCTGTGCTATAATGCAGAAAATTTATAAAGGAGGACATGAACAATGCGCTATGAAGAAATGGACTACAACGGCAAGAAGCTGCGGATTAAGGTGTTCGACTACAACACCCCCGAAGGCTGGCACGAGTACGTACAGAATACCTACGGGTCAATAGATGATGATACATTTGTTGAGCCGGAAGACGGTTATTCGCTTGAGCATGAGGTGGCAAACTTTGGCTAGGACATACTATCTTGACACAAACGTTTGCATAGACTATCTGCGTGGCCGGAACATCAAGCTGCGTGATAAAGTTGACTCTATTGATACTGAGTGCATCAAGCTCTCTGCAATAGTGAAAGGCGAACTGCTGGTCGGTGCTGTGAAGAGTGCAAAGCCTGAAGAGAACATCGAGGAAATTGAGGCTTTTTGCAGGCCGTTCGAGATTGTCCCGTTTGATGACTCTATGGTGAAGCCTTACGCTAGAATGAGGGCAGCTCTTGAACGCAAAGGCCAGAAAATCGGCTACAACGACTCCCTAATCGCCGCAACTGTCCTCGTCAAAGGCGGAGTATTAGTTACCCACAACACAAAAGAGTTCGGCAGGGTTGAAGGCCTCATGCTTGAAGACTGGGCGTAAGACTAATCACCGCTTTCACCGCTTCATCAATACCCTGCAGAAAAACGGCCCGCCTATCAACGCAGTAATCACCCCTACAGGAAGTTCACCCATCATTTGAGCACAATAATCCGCAATACTCAGCACTAACCCTCCAATCAGGAACGAGTGAATAACTACCCTCCTGTGTATCGCTCCAACTAATCCCCTCGCAACATGAGGAACTACCAATCCAACAAACCCAATCACTCCGAACGAACTCACGCACACACTCACTCCCAACGACGTTACTGCCGCAAAAAGTATCCTTGCTCTTCGCTCGTTCACGCCAAGCGTCGCCGCATAGTCCCGGCCAAGAGCCATAGCATCAAGCACCGGCCCGAAAACATACGCGCACACGCTTACCCCCGCAGCACCAAGCCATACGCTCACAGCATCACTTGGCCCGGCTCCGGCAAGACTGCCCATCATCCACAACACTACTGCTCCGAGCTTATCCCCTGCTGTTGCCTTCAAGAACGTTACTCCCGCAGAAAGTATCGCGTTCGAGATTACTCCCGCAAGTATGATTCTTTCTCCGCCTCCCCTGAACGAAATTAGTCCTGTAAGCGCA
>CAJOGG010000256.1 GCA_905234205.1 uncultured Synergistales bacterium
GCCTCGAATTATCACGCTTGCTTGTTGTTGTCTAACGTAATCGACCAGTAAGCCGTTGAAGCTGTCTACTCGGATATTTTTTATGTGTTCGAGAGATTCTCTTGCCATTTCACAGCGCTCTTCAATCGTAAAAGCTCCGGCCTTGCGTTCGTTCACAAGCACGCTGACCACAACTTCATCGAAAATTGCCGCGGCTCTTTCAGCTATGTAAATATGACCGTTCGTAATCGGATCGAATGACCCGGGGTAAACCGCCCTTTTTACAGATTTCATGATAGTTTCCTCGGATCAAAGATTATTCGCCCGTAAATTATATACGTCTGAAGAAGGCTTAATAATTCAGCTATAGGCAATGCCCACACTATCCCATAAGCCCCCGCAAAGTAATTCATGATGAACAACGCCGGAATATAAAGCATACACTGACGGCAAAAGCTCAAGATAAACGACGCCCGCGCCGCCCCCATTGCCTGTAAAGCGTTCACGAATATGAAAAATATCGCGAAGAGTACAGAACTAGTTAATTTTATGCGCAAGAACTTTACAGCGTACCCAAAGGCCTCTGGCTCTATTAGAAAAATTCTCACAACCGGCCCCGTGAATACATAGCACATCATCACCATAAACAAACTCACACTGACAGCAAACTGTAGAGCAAATTTCAAGATACCCCGGTAGCGTTCCCAATCTTTTGCCCCGACGCAAAAACCCAACAAAGGTTGCACGCCTTGTCCGCAGCCCATTCCGATTAACGTAGCTATTTGTTCGATCCTCATTGAAACTCCAGCCGCCGCTATCGCCATATCCCCATAAGCTGACATCAACGAGTTCATTATCATTTGTGAGATACTCATCAGCCACGGATCCAAGCATGCCGGTATCCCTATTGCAAAAACTCCAGCCGCTATGCCATTTTTGACTCTATAATTCTTAATGTTTATGCTTAACGACGATTGACCCGCCAGAAAATAACCAATATAATAGCCCGCTCCTACAACAGTCCCGATTACCGTAGCTATAGCCGCACCAGTTATGCCCATTTTGAAATATAAAATCATCACAGGGTCAAGAATTATGTTAGTTACGTTGCCGATTATTTGACCGTTCATAGCTTGCGCTGCGTGCCCTTCTGCCCTCAAAATTCCTGAACATGCCATGCTGAACAACACAAAAGGCGCGCCGGCCATCACGATTGACAAATAACTATATGCTAACGTGAAAGTATCGTAACTTGCCCCGATAGCAAATAATATCCGCCCGATATTCATCGAGACTACAACAGTCATGACAAGCCCGAAAATTATGCTCGTCCAGATCGAAAATGACGCTGTGCTGTTTGCCTTGTCCCTATCACCAGCTCCCAAAGCTCGCGAAATACACGACATACTGCCAGCCATGAAGATTATCCCCATTGCTATTAACACGAAAAACACAGGCCCCGATAACGATACAGCCGCTATCTGCAACGGATCATTAGTCTGCGCTATGAAAAACGTATCGGCCAAGTTGTAAATCAAGATCATTAACTCGACTATAACCGCCGGAATTATATTTGAAATTACCTGTTTGTGTATGGATTTAGCTTCTGAACGCAAAATTTCTTCTACTCCTTCAAGTTTTGTTTGGGATATTTTGCTGTCGACCATTATAATATACTCACACGAAAGGAGATGAATTTATCATGATTAACCTTAACAGTTTTAGTTCCCTGGGACAAAGCGGAATGGAAATGATGCAGAAATCTCTAAACACCGCAAACGCTGCCGGAACTGCTATCGCTGAAAGTGGTGCCGACCCCATGACTATAGCCGCAGCTTCAACGGATTTAAGCACCGCAAAGGTTCAAATGGCTGTGGGCGCATGGATGGTCAAGACTCAAAACGATCTTATGGAAAGTTCATTAGCAATTTTCGGGATCGGAACAAAGCATGATGGCTTGTATTAACGCAAATTCAATGGCCTGTCGTAAATTCGGCGGGCTATATTTTGATCATAAGGGGGCTTTTTAGTAGTTGGAGCAGACCCAAACAGGCAGACTTTCATTAATAAATGGCAAGATACACACTCAATCAGGAATAGCCAGCAATATCACGCTTGAACATGGCCGTATAGCTTCGATTGATGATGAGATAAGCTCGCTGAACGGAAAAATCATTGACCTTCACGGACGCACAGTATTACCAGGATTTTGTAACGCCGGCTTGGATTTATTGACGTGGTCAGAGAACCAAGAGCGCCTGAATCTCGCTAACGTTCATACGACAAAAGAATTTATCGACAGCTTAGACGCATACGTTCACGCTAATCCCTCACCGTTACGAG
>CAJOGG010000257.1 GCA_905234205.1 uncultured Synergistales bacterium
AAGTCCGCGCCATTTTCAGCCATTGCTCGTACAGTTTTAACCGTTGTAGTTATGTCGGGATCGCCGCAAGTTATGAACGGGATAAAAGCCTTGCCATGGTTAAATGCTTTGTGAATGTTACTCATTGATATTCTCACCTCTATATCTGGCTATAGCTGCACAATCTTTGTCGCCTCGTCCTGAAATTGTGATTACGATAATTTTTTCCTTGCTCATTTCCGGCGCTAACTTTATTGCATGTGATACAGCATGAGCAGATTCGATTGCGGGGATAATTCCTTCGGTCTTGGCCAAGTACTCGAATGCACACACAGCTTCTTCATCAGTAACAGGAATATATTCAGCACGTCCAGTGTCATGAAGCCAAGCATGTTCCGGACCTATACCAGGGTAATCGAGGCCAGCAGAGATCGAATAAACCGGGGCTATTTGTCCGTACTCGTCCTGACAAAAATATGATTTCATTCCGTGAAAGATTCCTAGCTTGCCAGTCGCAATTGTTGCCGCAGTCTCAAAAGTATCAACGCCACGTCCAGCCGCCTCACAGCCAATTAATCGTACGTCTTTATCGTTGATGAAGTGCCAGAAACTCCCGATAGCGTTTGAACCGCCTCCCACGCAAGCAAGAACAGCATCAGGAAGTTTGCCTTCCTTCTCTAAAATTTGGGCTTTGATTTCACGTGAGATAACCGCCTGAAAATCTCGTACAATCGTAGGGAAAGGGTGAGGCCCCATTACTGAACCCAAGCAATAATGTGTGTCAGAGATTCGAGAAGTCCATTCACGCATTGCCTGCGAAACAGCGTCCTTCAATGTTGCTGTACCAGTTTTGACCGGAACAACTTCAGAGCCAAGTAACTTCATGCGATAAACGTTAAGGGCTTGCCTTTTCGTGTCCTCTTCTCCCATAAAGACCACGCACTCCATGTTCATTAAAGCTGCTGCTGTAGCTGTTGCGACTCCATGTTGGCCGGCTCCGGTCTCTGCGATTAAACGAGTCTTGCCCATTTTCTTTGCTAATAATGCTTGGCCTAATACGTTGTTGATTTTATGAGCTCCAGTGTGATTCAGGTCTTCACGTTTTAGATAAATTTTCGCGCCCCCAAGGTCTTCCGTCATTCGTTTAGCGTAATAAAGCCTTGAAGGTCGTCCTGCGTACTCGTTGAATAATTCTGTTAGTTCGTCGTTAAAAGTTTTATCGTCCTTGTAAAAGTTATATGCTTCCTCAAGTTCTATAACGGCATTCATGAGAGTCTCTGTTATGTATTGCCCGCCATGAATACCGAAACGTCCGTTAGGGTTTGTCATCATTCACACTCCTTACTGTATTAACAAACTCGCGCATTTTGTTCTTGTCCTTTACTCCGTCAACTTCGATCCCTGAACTTACATCAACTGCAAACGGATTCAGAGTCTTTATAGCTTCTGCAACGTTGCCCGGGTTTAAGCCTCCTGCCAGGAAATATTCGCGTGTGATGCCTTTGATTAATTGCCAGTCAAAAATTTTGCCAGTTCCTTTTCCTGAGTCAAGTAAAACGTAATCGGCGCTGCTCTCGTTAGCTTTGTGAATGTCGTTGAGATTCTGAACCCTGAATGCCTTGATTATTGTCTTGTCGGTGTGAGCGCGTAAAAGTTGTATGTAGCTCTCGTCTTCAGTTCCGTGTAATTGAATGCAATCTATAAATTCAAGAGTCAATATATTTTCGGGAGGCTCATTCACGAACACGCCCACGGATTTTATTTCAGGGTTGAGAATTTCTCGTAGCTCATTAGCTTTCACTGGGGCAACGTATCTTTTACTGGCACGGGCAAACACAAAGCCAACGTAATCCGGCATTAATTCATTTGCTGCTTCAATATCACAAATTCTTGAGAGGCCACAAAGTTTTATTCTTGTCATGAGCGTAACTCGTCAAGCATTGCGCGTTTGTCAGGAGCTTTCATCAACGTTTCACCAATCAACACGGCGTCCGCACCAATAGCACGAATTTTAGCAACGTCATCACGATTCTTAACGCCACTTTCTGACACGAATAGAATATTTCCCGGGATTAATGCGCGTAATCGTTTGCTGTTCTCCGTGTCAACGCTGAAGTCCTTCAAGCTGCGATTGTTCACGCCAATTATTCTTGCGCCAGAGTTCAGGGCCATGTTAATTTCTCGTTCGTCGTGAGCTTCAACAAGTGCAGATAATCCCAACGAGTCACACAAAGCTATGTAATCTCGTAATTTAGCCTCGTCAAGAATTGAGCATATAAGCAACACCGCCGACGCGCCCAATAATTTCGCCTCATAGATCATGTAATCGT
>CAJOGG010000258.1 GCA_905234205.1 uncultured Synergistales bacterium
AGCTAGGTACTAAAGGTACTAAATCATCTTGTATAAATTCATTTCTTCCCATGATACTAGTTATAAGTCCATTCTTATATTCAATTAGCAGACCTAATGCTAAGACATCATCGCCACCAACAACTTCTTGTAGATGTCCCACTGACCCATATTCTGCACTAAAATCATATAGTTTTGCTTGAAATATTCTCTCTAAAATCTGTATATCAGCTCCTACTCTTATTCCGTTTAAGAAACTGAAATGTGTATCTTTTGTATATATGTAGCTGACGTGATATTTTTTATCAGCTTTAGCCCAACCTGCTATAATTACTTGCCCTTGAACCCATACGGCACGCCATACTACTCCAGAATATTTAGGTTGTGGATTTTCTTCTCCTAAAAATTCCATAGTTTCCGTTGAGAAATAGCGTTCCTCATTTGTTAAGCGAACTTCAAGTGATGGATTCACGTTAAAAATGATTTTTTCAGCCTTATCAAGCAATTGGAGACAAATATAATCGAGCTTTGGTTCTACGTTATATTTGTAGTAATCGTCATTAGCATTAGTAACCAAAGCAGGACATTTTGAAGTATATGCTATTAATAATATAATGGTTAATATGATTTTCTTCATATGAGATACTCCTTATTCAGAACACACAGATGTTTTACTGTCCGCCATATTGCTCCATGTAGAACTCACGGTACCAACCTGCTATTATTTCACGAGCCTTTTCATAATCCCAGCCTAGTTGACGTACGTATTCTATTAATCCTGCGTTTACTTGCGCTGCTGTTACACCAGCTTCTTGCAGTTTTCTAGTGAACCACCTGTCAAATTCTGGATAGTCAGGTTGAGATTGCAACCAAGCATTATATTCCTGCAGCTTACGGTAACTTTCACGCTGTTGAGGAGTATTCATAGGGAGCTGAGACTGAGGCGTACGTGGTTGTGGAGCTACAAATGACTGAGGAGAGCTTTGATATGTATTGTTTTGAATGATACGTTTGACAGCAAAGCATATTTTTTCTAAAACTGTGTTTGGGGGAATGCTACGCCAATCACGTTTAGTAACAACAGCTTGGTCTAGTAAGTCGCGATGTGAGTCATACATATAAAATTCAGCAAGATTGACTAAATTTTGTGTAATATCTATTTCATACCAATACATAATGTCATGAAGTCTATATAACTGATTACTAAATTTCTGCGAAGCGATGAGTTCCGCTCTGTGAGTATCGGACACTACTTCTCTGCACCAAAAACGAAAGACATTAGGATTATTACTTGGTGCAATGGAATATTTATCGATATACCACATGCTCCCGTTTAATGCTGTGGTAATATAATTATATCTATCATTTCCCTGAACTACTGAACAAGAAAGTATTACTGTTACAGCCAATAAGAAAACGATGCAAATCTTCTTCATGATTTATCCTCCTTGTGTTGTCCCTATGTTTACATTCTGTGTATTTTGATTATTGATACCGCCTAAGATGGGCATCTGAACCTTTACACTAGCGTTTGAACGTACGTTTTTAGTAAGCATATCGTAAGCTAACTTTATGAGTGAGGTGATTGATGAGATTGTATCTTCGTCCCCATAAGTTAATAGCTTGCGTACGTTGTTCACAACTGCTCCCCAGTATGCATAGTCTGTAACATACTGTTCATTTTTCTGTTCTGGTTGTTCGCGTTCAACATGAACTACAGGACTAGGATTATCTGTCTCTCCCATTAAGTAAGCTACTGAAGTATTCAATATTTTTGCTAAAGCAACTTTCTTTTTGTCGTTAGGCTCGCTTATTCCGCTTTCCCAACGGGAAACAGTTACTCTTGTGGTATCGAGTGCCTGAGCAATAGCATCTCCCGATAATCCTAATTCTTTGCGTAACTTCTTCAGCCTTTTACCGTTCATATATATATCTCCTTTATATTAATGATACGCATAATGTTACAAAAATCAACGTACTTATTTTGTTAATCGGCAGTTAATATGTTACATATTACGTTATAAAATAAGTAGAAATACATATTACGTAAAATGTAACATAATGTAAAATTTCGGAGTGAAAGGAGGAGCTTATGAGTTTCAAGGAAGCACGTAAAAAGCGAAATCTTACACAAAGAGAAGTTGCTAAAGAACTAGGAACAAGTCGCGTTACAGTCGCTAGATGGGAATGTGGAGTTAATAATCCCAAGCTCGACACTGTTAGGAAACTCGCCAAGCTCTACGACTGCACGACTGATGAACTGATTAACCCATAGGAAGGTTACTTCTTATTAGGAATATAAATGTTAAGTTATTTG
>CAJOGG010000259.1 GCA_905234205.1 uncultured Synergistales bacterium
TGGAGGCACGTTGCGCAGTAAATAATTTGCATACTCCGAAGGTTCAACGGCCATAGCTTCTGTGATACCGTTCTTAATTTCTTCCGAGCCCGTTTCCGATAAAGTTCTCAAGACTTGATTTCCATATCGTCCCAAGTTAAAACGCGTATAGAGATAGTCAAACTCTTCCGGCTTGATTTCTCCTGTTTGAAGTCGTTGCATTTGATTGAACGCAGCAAGCCTGTACGGATCAAGTAGTGGTGAATTCATCGCAGCAACTATCACGGCCATAAACAACACCGACGCCATATTCACTTTGCCGATCGAAGCCGGCCATTTCCTAAGCAAAACCGCCAGCGCATAACTTATTCCCCAAATTCCAGTTACAGCGACGAGAAATAGAGCTTGTATTCTGTCAGTTGAGAGTCCGTACTGTTCGATTCTTAGCCCCGTGGAATATAAACACAGCCCCGTATAAACTGGTAAGCACAATAACGAAACCTTGGCCAAAATATCTACTGCCTTATTCTTGAACGCAGGCTTATTGCCATCGAGCCACGCAGCATTAGCTAAAATTATCGTACCGAACTGAAGCAGAAGCATCAACGTACTAGCTTGACCAGTGCTCCATAAAGTTTGAAGCCCTGAATACGGCAAGCATAATATAAACACGAACGACAGCACCGAGAAGAACGGCAGCAACCACGCTAACACTGACAAAATCCAACGACCTAATGAATCAATGCCGGGGTGTTTAATCGCAACGGAAATTGAAATTGCTATAGTGAGACTCGAAAGTGGTACAGCTACTACAGGGTTAAAGAGTATCAGTGGCACGCCGTCAAGTCCAACTATATCGAACAACAATCCCGCCGTAACGAGTAATCCCCAAAACACAGCGATCACTATCGAGGCTTGAAACAATAAGAATAAATTTCTGCAGAACTGGAAAAATATTTCGCTGTACGGGAAATCCCAACTCCATGTAGCTATTCTGCATTGAAACAGTGGGATCAACAAGAACACCACCATGCTAACCCGAATCAAGTCAGATTTTTGTGAAGGCACAACGTAAAAACTTCCGTCAGGAGAATACAACGACCATAATCTGTATGCCCAAAAGATCAAGAGCACGAGTGTTAGGCCAGCTAAGAAATTAAATAATCGTCGTCCCCAATGTTCTTGAGAGAGCCAGAATACAAACGGAACTAGAAAAATTATCGTGAGTGGCATACAAGTTAGAGGTCCAGAACGAATCACTGCGAATATTCCAAGCAATATTCCCTGGACCAAAGCAGAAATTATCACACATATATAGCGTTTTTGATTCTTGTCGATGCTGTTCATGGTTATTTCGTGTACGTGTATTTAAGTCCCTTGGTTAATGCCTCCGGAAGTTTTCTTGAGGATAATGTGGCACTCCCATTCTTCAATTCGACATTATGAAGCGTTAGAGGCAGCGGAAGTTTTCTCAAGTCCACAAGCGGTTGGATTCGTGCCAAGGCTTTATTCGTAACATAGTCTGGAATATCTAGTTTGTTGACTTTTACAGCAGGTTCATCGAGCCATAACTCTTTGCCCTTCACGACCTTCAATTTGCTGTCAATGTCAATACGAATATCGAGAATGCTAAATTTGTAATAACCGCTCCCCTTCAAACCTTCCGGCCTGATTTTCAACGCTAGGTCATGCCATTCACCGTCGCCCTTGCCAAAAGTTCTGTCAGCTATGGATTTGTTAATATCGCTCTCAAGTATCGTACTGGTTGCCAAAACTGAAAGAGCGTCGTTGCATTTCACGTTGCCCTTCTTCCATTCTGCTGGCTCATTAAACTGTACGCCGCGCATTCTCACGACCAATGAGGCCAGCCTCAATTTCTCGATAACAACGCCCGTTAATTCCATATAGATGTCGTTGAACTTTCCTGTCTCGTCGGGTTTGTCTGAAATAACCAACGAAGCCTTCTCCGGGTTAAACTTTTTCACGTAGAAATTCAACAGGTCATTTACTTCGTCAGCATAAGAAACTGAAAACGAAATGAACACGAACAATATCGCTAGCAATAATTTTCTATACATTTGCCAAAAATTCTCCCCTTGATTAAAATTGTTTGCCCATATTATAAACTTAAGGAGAAAATTTCGTGAATGCCCGCGAATATCCAAAGTACATATGAACAAATAAAACAAACTATAGATATAGTTGACGTTATAGGCGAGCGCGTCAAACTTATACCAACCTCAAAAGGTTTCTTCGGTTTGTGTCCATTCCATAGCGAGAAAACACCGTCATTTCACTACACAGAGCTATTACTGTTTTGGTTGTCACGCAGGCGGTAATCTATTCAAGTTCGTAATGGATATTGAGCAAGTCAACTTCCGCGAAGCACTCGAGATCTTGGCACAACGGGCAGGCATAGATTTTGTACCTTACAAGAGAGAAAAAGGGGAAAAAAGTTACAACGAGATACTCAATTTAACCACGAAATTCTTCACAGAAAGCTTACAGGGCATTCAAGGCACAGCAGCAAGAGCTTACATGGAACGCAGACACATGGATAACTCTGACATAGAGCGATTTTCATTGGGCTATAACTTGGACTCGTGGGACAGTCTCGTAAATTATTTGAGGTCAGAGAAAGTCAACGACAAGCAAATCATGGAGCTAGGGTTAGCTCTAAAAGGAAAACATGGCCTTTATGACAGGTTCAAGGGGCGCTTAATCTTCCCTATAAAGAGCGTGGCGGGCAATACCATAGCTTTTGGAGGCCGATTGATTGACGGTGAGGGCGCAAAATATATCAACAGTCCAGAAACTATAATGTATAGCAAGCGAAAAAATTTATACTTACTCGACACTGCACGCAAGAATATACAAGAAAAGGAACGTGCTATCTTGGTTGAAGGGTATATGGACGCGCTACGACTTCATAAATGCGGCTTCACTGAGACGGTGGCATCACTAGGTACTTCATTGACGAATGAGCAAGCAAAATTGTTGGGACGTTTTACGAATGTCTGCTATATTTGTTACGACAGTGACGCGGCAGGCCAAGAAGCAACTATTAGAGGCATGTATATACTTCAGAAAGAGGGCATAAAAGTTTACGTAGTGAGCTTACCAGAAGGCAAAGATCCCGATGAATTTCTCA
>CAJOGG010000260.1 GCA_905234205.1 uncultured Synergistales bacterium
TTGCACACGCTTTTGAAGAGGGCGTTGACTTCCATTTCCTTGAGAACCCTACGAAATTCATCGGGGACGAGAAAGGCAAGTTAATCGGCGTAGAATTATTGAATTACGAACTTGGTGAACCTGACGCTTCAGGAAGACGCAAGCCAGTAGCAATCCCCGGAACGGAACACGTTCTTGACATTGACGCAGCAGTTATAGCACTTGGCAATGAGTCCAACCCGTTGATGAAACAGACAACCCCTGACCTTGAAGTAAACAAGCGCGGAAATATCATCGTTGACGAGAATCAGAAGACAAATATTCCTCGTGTATGGGCGGGCGGCGATATAGTTTTGGGTGCTGCAACGGTCATTCTTGCAATGGGCGAGGGACGCAGAGCAGCAGCTAGCATGAACGAATACTTGGCCGGAAAGTAGTTATTAACTTACCATAGAGAATCCCCCTGCCGTTATGACAGAGGGATTTTATTATGCTTATTCAAGACTCAATCAGAAGGCGGGACGAACAGCGTCGTCGCTGTGGACATAGTGGCCATTATTGACCAACAACAACTTTATAGCCCGTATCGAATGATTCACCCGCAGTAATCTTGAGATCGCCAAGCTTGTAGCCGTGGTTGAAGCCAAAGTCGTGCCGATTAGACACAGCATCAATAAAAACGCTAATGATAGAACTTTTGGAAGTTTCATGTACATTCCTACTTAGTTAAAATCACCTTATTATATACTAGGCACACTTCAAAAGCAGCACATTAGAAAATCAAACATTCTCAAGACAAAATATTAAGAAATTACATTTTTGATGTTTTTTAAGTGGGTTAAGTATAAATGCGATTCTGCTATACTTCTCAACAAATTCTAGCAAGGAGTTGTGATTGTATATGGAACTCGCAAAGAAATTCAGCGTGCAGAAACCTTCGGGCATGGTCAGAGTCTTTCAGGCGATTGACAAAATGCAGGACGTGTTGAATTTGAGCATAGGTGAGCCGGATTTCGTTACAGAACCCGACATAGTTGAAGCAGGCGCAAAAGCTGCTAAGGACGGCTTCACACATTATCCACCGTTACAAGGTTTTCTCGAAACTCGTGAAGCGGCTTGTGCATATTGGGAACGTCATCACGGCTATAAATCTTCCCCCGATAACGTTTATATTTCAGTAGGAGGCTTGCATATTCCTTGGCTTGCGTTCGGAGCGTTGCTTAACCCCGGCGATGAAGTCATGTTGATTGAGCCATATTTTACGCCTTATGAAGCACAGATACGAGGCAACGGCGGAGTCCCTGTAGGAATAAAAACTCGTGAGGAAAATAATTTTGCCCCAACGATTGAGGATTTACGAGCCGCAGCTACCCCACGAACCCGCGCAATTATTCTCAATTATCCCGGCAACCCTTCAGGCAGAGTCGCTACTCGTGAACAGCTTGAGGAGATCGCAGAATTTGTTGAAGAGCGAGATTTATTCGTGTTAAGCGATGAAATTTACGAGTCAATGAATTTTACGGGTAATGATCATGTTTGCTTTGCTAATATTCCTGGAATGCGTGAGAGAACTTTACTGGCCGCCGGAGTCTCAAAGAGTCATTGCATGACGGGTTGGAGAATTGGATATTTATTCGCGCCACAAAACGTAATTAATACAATGTGCGTGTTGTCATCGTTCCAGACTTACGGAGTCAACACTCTTTCGCAAAAAGCCGCCGCCTACGCTATGAACACTCAGGACGAAAAAGTTAAGGCTCGCGCAAAAATTTTTGGTGAACGTATGAAAGCCGTAGCCTCAAGATTAAACCAGATGAAGGGCGTGAAATGTGCTGATGCTGAAGGAGCGTTTTATTTATTCCCGAATATTTCAGGCACAGGATTAACCAGCGAAGAATTTACATGGCAGTTACTCAATGAAGCTCATGTAGCAGTGTTGCCGGGTAGTGCGTTCGGTGAAAGCGGTGAAGGCTACGTTAGGATCGCTTGTACTTTGTCTATGGAGGATTTAATGAAGTCTATGGACAAAATGGAAGAATTTTGCGGGAGGATCTAACCCCCAACAAAAAAGAGACTCTCTGAATTAACAGGGAGCCTCTTTAATTATGAGCTTACGTAATTATTTCTTCTTGGCTGACTTTGCCGGGAGTGCCTTACGTGCATTACCCTTTGTTGCGCCTTCATGTTCGATCTTGAACTGTGAAAGAGACTCGGTGATGCTCTCAACAAGTCCGGTCTGCTCAACTGCACCATCTGCGGCACGTTCAGCTATCATTGCTGTTTCGTCCATGTCGTT
>CAJOGG010000261.1 GCA_905234205.1 uncultured Synergistales bacterium
TACTGTGATAATGTCAATCGTAATTTCTGCCATAGGCTATTATTCTACGCCTCGTTTACTCATCATGATGAACACTCCTCCTACTGTTTACCGTGAAGCCGTCGTTTATCTGCAAATATTCTCGCTTGGCCTAGGTGGCTTGATGCTCTACAACATGGGGTCAGCAATTTTGCGCGCAGTCGGAGATTCAAGACGACCGTTATATTACTTGATACTTGCTTCGATACTGAATATATTTCTGGATTTATTGTTCGTCATAAAATTTAAAGCAGGAGTTGCCGGAGTTGCATACGCTACGATTTTGGCGCAATTAATTTCCGGGCTTGCGATATTCTGGCGATTATTCAGGAGCAATGAACCTCACAGCCTTACTTGGCACGAAATGAAGATTGATACACAAATTCTCAAACGCATAATTCGAATCGGATTTCCCGCTGGCTTACAGATGGCCTTGACTTCATTCTCAAACGTCTTCGTTCAGGCTTATATAAACGAGTTCGGAGCAGCTTGTACGGCAGGCTGGGGGATTTATGCACGTGTTGACGCATTCGTTACGCTATTTACTCAAAGCATGGCTATGTCAATCACTACTTACGTCGGACAAAACGCAGGCGCAAGAAAACCTGATCGCATTCATCAGGGAGTCCGTGAGGCAATGAAAATTTCCCTCACAATTTCCGCAACTATCATCACAGTTTTATACATAACAGCTCCGTTTATAGCTTCGTTGTTCAATAAGGATACACAAGTTTTATATTTCGCGGTGTTATTTTTGAGGCTGAACACGTTATTTGATCCGTTTAATGTTTTGAATCAGATTCATGCAGGCGCTTTACGTGGTGTCGGAGATTCTCGTACTCCTATGCTGATAATGTTGGGATCGTTCGTAGTTTTCAGGCAGATTTATTTGTACATTATTTCGCGCTTGATTCACTCTGTGTATTTGGTTGCATTCGGTTATCCTGCCGGTTGGATGGTGTGCTGTGCGCTGATGTTGATTCACGTTCATATGAGCGGCTGGGAGAAGAAGATAGCTGACTTGAAGAGGGCACAATAACAAAAAACCCGCTTACTCAGCGAGTTATTTATTCTCAATCGGACTTACCGAATTACATTCTGGCGGAGAATGGAGGATTTGAATAAATTATCGCTAATGTGCCTATAACAAACATCTATAAATAAAACCTGTGATTTTCTTCTACGGTTTTTTATACGGTCAGGAGCTGGAGCGTCGCTGTAGATATTTCTAGCCAACAACCCCAGCTATACCCATTCATAAATTATTCCGTCGTGTCTATACTCGTTGTGTCTTTATTTTTAGCTAAATAAGACATCAGGGTCGTTGTTAACTTGTCCGCATGCAAATAAATATCGTCCACAGTATCTATTGGAATTTTTACCTGTTTACCAGCTTCATCAAATACCGCTAATGATTTATTCTCAGGATTATTGAAGTAGAATCTGCACACGGGCTTCTTGCGGTTATTGTCAAGCAGAACATTGCAATAATCTATTGTGTCCTTTATGAACAAGCGTTTTACGTCAATCGTTGTCCGCAAAATTGACTTGACTATGTTGTAGCCGTCTATTTCATCTTGTGTAGTAACGATTTTGCTCTTAGGCTCAGCTTCAGCTTCAAGTTGCTGCTTGCCTTGTTCAGTGGGAGAATTTGCGGCCTTCTCCTCGGACAACGCAGAGGCAAGGCGGTCACTTACACGGTCACTCACAAATTGTGTAAAAGCTTTCTTGGTTATCAGCCTAAATTTTTCACGAGCACTCTCAGTAAGTCTTCCTGTAAAAACTTTTGAGGCCATATGTTTCACGAAATCATCGCATGGTTCAGCCAGTTGCTCAATAAGGTAGTTCTTCATTGCTCCCGTGTATTTTAGCTCTGAAGCAGTTGACGCAATTTCTTCAATCTTGAAGGTTGTTTTGGCAAAACGTTTCAGTTCACGGACTATCTGGTCGGTTATGTCACAAATAGAGAACTGTAGAAATGGCATTAAATCCATGATATTATCCTGGTCAAGGTCAGTATAGAAGCGATACTCGTGTCCATTCGTCAATATTCCGATTTTAGCTGGAGTAGCGTTAAAATATCGCAATAATTGTCCTTCTTTACTTACATCAAGTTGTTCGCCGCTCCATTTCGCTTCTATCAACATTATAGGCTTACTGTCCTTGATTATGGCATAGTCAACTTTCTCGCCCTTCTTGATGCCAACGTCCGCTACAAATTCCGGTACAACTTCAGATGGATCAAAAACGT
>CAJOGG010000262.1 GCA_905234205.1 uncultured Synergistales bacterium
AGGAGGAAATTTCAGCATGGCAAGATTAAAACGTTTCCAATACGTTACAAAAGATCAAAATAGTATTCTTCAAGATACTATAGCTAGGTTAAAGCAAATTTATGGCGAAAATACTTGGAACGACTTTGAGGAAGATAACGTCGGCAGAATGCTAATTGAGGCGTTTGCTTATGACTCTGATTTACTGTTGTATTATTTAGATCGACAAGCAAATGAAGCTTTCTTGACAACTGCTACTGAACGACAAAATATTCTCAACCATAGCAAAATGCTTGGATATACTCCCAAAAATTCTACGCCTGCTCAAGCTGAAATTCTTGTATCTCTCGAGAAAACACAAGATTATGACATTACATTACCTGCAGGGACATTGTTATACACACAACAAGGATTAAGGTTTGAGACGCAAACTGATGCGGTGATTATTGCTGGCGAACTCAGCTCAACTACTACAGCGCTTGAAGGTGAGACCTTCACAGAAGTTTTGGGTGTATCAAATGGCGAGGCATGGCAAAATTTTTATATTTCTCGTAGCGGCGTCCTTAATATTGTTGACGTTACTATAAATGATCATACATGGGAATTGGTAGAAAGCTTTGCTGAAGAAGATTCTGCTTCTGAAGTTTTTACCGCTGAAAGTGATGCGTGGCGACGTGTTGAAATTTTATTCGGCGATGGTAATACGGGAAAAATTCCTGAAGCTGATGAACGCATTTACATAACTTACAGAGTGGGCGGCGGTATTGTGGGTAATGTCGCGCCAAATACTATTACTCAACTTCGCGACGTTGCTACAGATTCTCAAGGTAATACAATTCATTTGAATGTCACTAATCCAGATTGGGCCAGCGGTGGGTCAGAACCTGAAAGCAATGAAAGTATCAAACTTTGGGCTCCACGTTACTATGAAGCTCAAGAACGTTGCGTTACCAAACAAGATTATGACACATTCGCAAATAGGTATGATGGAATTGCCAAGGCTCAAACAATCATGGACGAAGAGGCTCTGAAAAACGGCGAAGCTAATATTGTTCATGTGTACGTATTGACTTATGGAGACAGCGATAACACTGTCGCATTAGCAAATGAAACGTTGAAATATAACTTAAAGACTTATTTAAATAAATACAAAATGCTCACTGATTGGATTGAAGTTCATGATGGAAAATTTTCTAACGTTGATTTCGTTGGCGCACTAACAATTGCTAAGGGTTTCAGTAGCGATTCGATTTTGGCTAAAGTCCGCGAAGTTCTCAATACATTCATGAGCATAGATACTCGAGACATGGGAGAGGCGTTGAGAATTTCAGATGTGTATTCAGTCATAGATAATATAGAAGGCGTATCGTTTGTTGAACTTACAAATCCTAGCGAGACGATCACGCCCGATTCAGACGAATTATTAGTGCTGGGAAATATTAATTTTAGCGTCAATGTGACATGAGTAGATTAGCTAGCATTATTCCATCTATTTATTATGGCAAAGAAAACGATTTATTAAAATTCGTCAATGTTCTCGATATTGAAGTATCAGCGTTAGAAAAATCTATTAAAGAGCTCGCCAATCTTAACAATATTGATAAATGCCCTGATGATAAGCTGCCATATCTAGCTGCACAAGTTAATTGTCCGTTAATTGGTGAAGACCCGATATTTTGGCGACGTCAACTTAAGAATTGGCCGTATATTCTCAAATTTAAAGGCACAGAAAGAAGCCTAGCGCTCGTATTAAATAGCATTGGCGCTCAATCTTGGCATATTAACACTTATTTCAGAGATGCCAACGGAAATTACGTTACCGAAAAGCCTGAAGGGAGTCCATTTAAAGACGATAACGGTGTTTGGCAAAATATCAGGACGCATTATTTTGGCATTGACTTTACGCTCAGCGAAGATTTTGTTAAGCAAAATGATTATGCTTGGGACGATGCTGAACTTAAAGAGAAATTATCGTTTTGGCTCGAACGTGGTAAACCATTTCATGCTGAACTCCTAAATATTGCTTCTTTTGGTCCTAACTTAATCCCTGAAGGCCATATTTGCTACTGGGATTTATGCGACTGGGAACACATCGAGATCAAAAATTACGACTGGGGATTCTTTGAAGTTACGCCGTCTATTGTGGTCGATGCACGTTCAGAATTTTTTCGCGCCCTTAACATTGATAGCGATATACAGTTTCTCGACACGTCAACTTGGGGCGGCGTTCCT
>CAJOGG010000263.1:0-642 GCA_905234205.1 uncultured Synergistales bacterium
TAATCACGGCGGAACAGTTCAAGGAGATAACGGGGAAAGGCCTGCTTGGGGAGTAAGCAGGCTTTATTTTTTGCGGGGAGTTCTACGGGACTCCCCTCTTTTAGAGAATCGGGATAGAACAGGAGGTCATACATAATGGCAGAAGCAGCGGCTATATCTTGGTATCGTAAGGGTAAAGTAACAGTAACGTGGGGCAGCACGAAAGTCATCGGCATCGACACAAATTGGCTGACGGCTGGTATTCATCCCGGCGCAACTTTCCGCCTCAATGATTATGTCTCTCCTGCACGTGAAGTAGCTCGCGTCATAAGTGATACCGAGCTGGAGTTAGTAGAACCATGTTGCACGATGCACTCAAAGTGGCCTTGTTCTTACCATACGGTTAGTGGAGCGGACTACTCGATCGATCGTCATAACCAGTTGCCGTTGCCAGCGGATTTACTGGCCAAACTTGCCAGCTTAGTAGGCTATGACCTTAACAATACAGACGCAGACAACGAATAACCAGAAAACTACAACTAAGAGGTTTGCTAGGTAAATAGCCGAGCTTCGTTTTTTTGCGGGGAACTGTTATATGTTCCCAGCTTTTATTTTATAGGAGGTTATTACTATGGCTAAAGATACTAACAATTTCAAGGTTAG
>CAJOGG010000263.1:675-2883 GCA_905234205.1 uncultured Synergistales bacterium
CAAGTGTTGCGGTGAAAATCACATTGACCAGCGCGTTATCGATATGGCTCAAACTATCAGGGATGAATTAGGCGTTCCCGTCAGAGTGAACAGCGGCTATCGGTGTGAGGAACATAATCGTCGGGTTGGCGGCGTTAAGGGAAGTAAACACACCAAAGGCTTAGCGGCGGATTTGTCCTGTCAGCTCGGAGCGGGCACTATGTTTGAGACCGTCAAGAAGTTGCACAGTGAAGGGAAACTCTCTCAGCTCGATTACTGCATCAAGTACAAGACTTTCATTCACATCGATTGCGGTGGAAAACGTAAATCTCTTTGGGAAATTAGGGCTTAGGGGGAATTGCTAATGTTCGATAAATTCAAGGGAATTGTTAATGATGTGATAGAACAAGTCGTTTGGGCGGAAAGGGAACTAAGAGGCAAATCTGGCGCAGAGAAAAAAGCTATTGTCGTCAAGAAACTTGATGACTTGATCGTCTTACCGGCAGCGTTGGAATGGGTCGATGATATTCTAATCAGTTACCTCGTCGACTTAGCCTGCAACATGTTCAACTCCATTGACGAGAAATTCGAGGAGGCTCAGCATGATTGAGGCTCTGTTAGCTCTCTTTGACTATGTACGCAACGGCTCTATAAGCAACATCGGCATTATCATTCTCATCATCTTATCATTCGTGCAGATTTCTCCGATTAAGTTCAACCCTTACGACAAGTTTTTTTCTTGGTTGCGCAGAAAACTCTTAGGCGACTTCGACGAAGATATAAAGGATTTTAGGGAGCGCATAGACAGTGTATGGATAAACTTTACACGTCAACACATTCTCAGATTTGCAAGGGAATGCAGACAGAATGTTATTCACTCAAGAGATGAATGGCGGTATGTCTTAAGCATTGCTAATGAATATGAGAAATATTGTCGTGATAACAAGTTGACCAATGGCATTATCGAAGCAGAGACCGAATATATCCGGGACTCGTATCAGGAACGTATTCGAGATGGTAAATTCATGTAAATTACAAAAGGGGCATTGCAGCCCCTCATTTTCATTTCCATGCTCGGAAATAGTGTGTTCTGCCAAAAGGATCTGTCATGATGAGGCGTGCATATTCTGCCGTCTCGCGATCCAGATAAAAGCGGCCTATTAACCGTAACTTGTTCAGCTTTTCGGCCAAGTCCGTGCCCGTTACGCTCTCTTCTGTCGCATCCTGAATCGCTATCACGCTACAGTTGTCCTTGTAGAACATTATCGACAGACTTTCGGAGACTCCGTTAATGTCAAAAATCTCTGGGTTCTTCATCTCATATTACCTCCCTCATACTCCTCTATATCTGCATTATAAGGGCTTTACGGTGTCGTTCAAGGAGTTCTTCACTCAAGCCAATTCTTGAGGTTTTTTCCTGTCTCCTGAGTTATCGTGAAGATAGTCCCGTCAAATATTCCAGTTCTATCCTTGCTCACTGTCGCGCTATGGTCTGCCGTCAGGTCAAATACTGTCCCAAACTCGTAGTCCATGCCTTCACGTTGTACTGGTGCAAGCCCTACCTTCCGAATCTCCTTACCGCCGCGATCATTGTCTACCTGAATATACTCCGTCTTGCTCCTCATCGTCGCTATTATGTGGCAAGATGAAGAAAGCATCGCGTCTATCAGTTTGTTGTGCCACGGGGTTACCTGCCTCCACGCTGCGTATGAGTTCCCGCTTCGGGAAGACGTTGCTATCCTTCCCTGCATGTCCAACAAGCCGCCCTCACCATTCCACGCATGAGACAGACTGTCAATGATTATGGTATCGTACCCTATTTTCTCTGCCTCATTGATTAGAGCTAGGTACTTCCTCACGTCGTAGGGGGCTGAGAGTGAGCAAATGTCGTAGTCCCCTAAGTTGGCGTACAAGTCTCCGCTACCGTTCTTAGTGTCAATCATGGCGATTTTTCCGCCTAGTCCGAACGCTATTAGTAGCGCACTATAAGTTTTTCCGCTTCCTGCCGGGTCAGTTATTCCTAAGCGTAATTTTGCCTTCTTGCGTTCTGCTTTCCTGAATACCGTTGATATAATCTCCTTTCGTCAATACAAAAATTGAGGCCGGATATTTGCGGTATCCGACCTCGTTGGCTTACTTCAACAGCCAGTCGATTGCGTCTAGGGGGTTGTCGAAATCTTTACTCCAGCCCTCTGGCGCGTCCTTCTCACTCCCGAAATACTCTACCCA
>CAJOGG010000264.1 GCA_905234205.1 uncultured Synergistales bacterium
CTCAAACACACCTTGATAAGCAACGTTATGAAGGGTCATGATACTTTTTCCACCGGTCTGGCGGTAGTGTCTGTGCCAAGCTAATGCACAAGGCAAGAAAGCTGAAGTCCAATCGTGGCAGTGGTAAATATCCGGCTCCCAGGCTATAGCGTCTTTAAGTTCAAGTGCCTGCATACAGAATACTGCGAACGGTGAGGCCGTCCAGAAGTTCAACTGATAAGGGTACATATCGCCCGCGTAATCGTCAGCCTTCAAGAAATATGTCATTACACCGTCTACAGTTGCCTTGACCACTTCCGCCGAATGAATACGCCAATCGTAAGCCGCGTAAACTTTTGTTCTGGCCGTAGTAGTCTTATATCCCAATGCTTCAACTTTCTCAAGCACACCGGGCCAAGCTGGTGTTACTACACGAACGTCAACGTCTGCCTGCTTCAATGCTTTTGGCAGAGATTCACCAAGCCCACCAACTTTTGAGAAGGGAGCAAGCTCTGTTGTTACAAATAATACTTTCAAAGCACTACCGCTTTTAGTCGTCATATCGAAAACTCAAATTCCTTTCACTACTAAATTTACTACATACCCCTGAAGTCGATTGAATAGGCTTTAGCGGCATACTCACGAACTACTCTATGTGTATTAAAGAAGCTCGCGTCAAGGGCTATTGTATGCTGCATCATTTCGACCCACTTATCGTGATTTTCGTAGTATGTGGGAATAACTTTTTTCTCCAGTTTCTCGTACAAGTCTATTGCGTCAAGATTCTCATCATAATGAGCGTCCGCTTCAGTCTCTGTTGGGGCAGGGCCGATTGACCAACCTGTTACGTCTTCGATCCAGCCTTCGATCCACCAACCGTCAAGCACTGAGAAATTCATGATGCCGTTCATTGCGCATTTCATTCCGGAAGTACCGCTAGCCTCTCTAGGTCTAACAGGAGTGTTTAACCAAACGTCTACGCCCTGTGTTAAGAGTGAAGCTATCTCCATGTTGTAATTATCAACGAACACGATCGGCACTTCGCCCTCAAGTTCATGTGAGGCTTTACGAATCTTCTGTAAGAGTCTCTTGCCTCCGTCATCATGCGGGTGAGATTTTCCGGCAAACACAAACTGGACTTTCTTTCCGCCTGCGATCTTCTTGAGTCTTGCTACGTCCGTCAATAATAAATCTGCTCTCTTGTAAGTAGCTGCTCTTCTCGCAAAGCCTCAAAACGTTAGGATCAAGCTGTACACCGTTGGTTTCCAGTATACGCGCGAATAATCTCAACTTTGAAGCCTGATGTGCGGCCCAAATCTCTTCCTTCGGGATCGTCAACGCCTGAACGAGTCTGCCAGGGTCTAATTCCCAACCAGGTATGTGCTTATTATATAACTTGCGCATTCCCGAACTAATCCATGTTGTTGGGTGAATACCGTTTGTAATCCAGTCAACCGTTTCCATTTTGAACATAGCGTTACTGACTTCAGCGTGTTTCTTCGCGACTCCGTTCACGTAGCGGCTATAGCGCAGGCCAAGTTCAGTCATGGAGACTCCGGGCATGTTGGGCATCATTCGTTTGATTGTGGAGAGTGCATCTGGCGGGAATACCTGATCGATCAAGCCAAATTCGAAATAGTCGTGGCCGGCCGGAACTGGTGTGTGAGTCGTGAATACAACTTGCTCACGGATTCTATCAGGGTCATAATAACCAAGTTCACGCATTAATTCGAGCGTTAAGAATCCTGCGTGGCCTTCGTTAAGGTGGAATGTGTCAATGTTCATGTAACCAAGCGCACGAAGCATTCTCAAGCCGCCGACTCCCAAGATAAATTCCTGGCAAAGTCTGTAACGATTATCGCCGCCGTATAAGTACCAGCAGAGTTTGCGATCGTCAGGGTGGTTAGGCTCGAAATCTGTATCAAGGAAATAAATTGGTAATGGATAACCGGTTGCTCCGATACACTCATAAACCCAAGCACGAACTTGAATTTCTCTTCCCTGAATCGTAATTGATACGGTGTTTGGTAAAAGTGTAAGTTCCTTTGTTGGATCCCATACAACGGGTTTTTCCTTCTGCCAGTCGTCCTGATTGAATTCTTGAACGAAATAGCCCTTGCGATATAAAAGTGTTACGCCAGCCATAGGTACTCCAAGGTCAGCAGCACTCTTGAGGATATCGCCCGCTAATACGCCAAGTCCTCCGGAATATGTGGGGATTGACTCTTTCAGGCCGACCTCCATTGAGAAGTAGGCAACGGGTCTGAAGGCGGGATCGTTTTCCATCAACGTTCTTAGTGAGTTACCAAGATCGCTACGATGTAATCTTTGAATCATGTAAAATTTTAAGCTCCTTTCCGGTTTATAGCAGACGGGCGAAATTAATTGACCACCTGCAAGATTTTGAAATGGATTTACTTTATTGAAAAGATTATCTCATAAAAACGAGATTTTGGCGATAAAAAAGGGTACACCTTCTTACAAAGATGCACCCACATAATTTCTTGACCACTCAAATATTCCCAGTGCCGCCGCTACACTTGCATTTAATGAACCTACACCGGAATTTACTATAGGGATTTTCACGAGCAGGTCGCAACTTTCACGAACTAATCGCGATAAACCAAAACCTTCAGCCCCGATTACAAGCGCACAACGTTCAGGGAGTTTTTCGTTCCAGATTGATGCGTCAGATTTTTCGCTCATGCCCACGATCCAGAAATTCGACTCCTTCAAACGCTCTATAGTTTTCGTTATGTTCGTAACCTGAATTAATGGCAATCTCAACGACGCGCCCGCACTAGTTTTTATCACGGTGTCATTTGGAATTGCTGAACGTCTTTTCGCGTTAATAACAGCAGCAGCTCCCCCGGCCTCGGCAGAACGAATTATCGCGCCCAAGTTATGCGGGTCTTCAATGTGGTCAAGCACAACGACAAGAGCAGGGATTTTATCGTCAAACCGCTTCAGAAATTCTTCAATGTCAACTGGTTTTACTTGGGTCAATCTGCATACAACGCCCTGATGCTTTTCTCCGCCCGAAATTTTGTCAAGGGCTTCCGGTGCCACGATCTGATAAATAACTTTCGCGTCCTTAGCAGCTTCCATTAACTCATCAAGAAATGGTGGCCTCACGTTGTTAGCGATTAATAATTTTGCGCAGCGTTCCGGAGTTTTCGTCAGCAGATCTAAAACGGGTTTACGACCTCTGCAAATGTCGTTGTTAGTAGTCTCTTGCATGATTTACTTCGCTTGCTTCTGAGTCAGTGTTGCCCAGTCAAGTTTTTCCCAGTCAGGTTCGGCTGGTGCGTTA
>CAJOGG010000265.1 GCA_905234205.1 uncultured Synergistales bacterium
CCGCTGCGGACTCCCAACAAACCACGCTCGGGACGATTCTCTGGGGGCTGATTATCCCATTTAGGGCCACCAACTGCTCCCAACAATGTTGCGTCAGAATCTTGACATATCTTTAGGCTTTCTGCGGGCAAAGGTTCGCCGTACTTGTCAATCGCGTTTCCTCCCATAGCCACCTCACGAAAATCAAACGCACCGGGCGCGACCTTCTCCAAAACTTTCAACGTTGCGCCAATAACTTCAGGGCCAATCCCATCACCGGGAATAACTGCTACTTTCTTCATGTGATATTACATCTCCTTTTGATTGATTATTTCATGATAGTCAAGTATTTACGCATATTATACAGTTGACACGCACCCCCCCCCTGAATGTTAGCATTATATGCACAAAAATTGTGTTGGAGGAAAATCCTAATGGTAGTAGCGACCAATTTTATGCACAAGTGTATTGCTGAAAGACTCGCAAAAAAGTTAATCGGCGTCGTGGTACGCGGAGGCAACAATAATAACGAAACAACACAGAAACAAATAATTCGGGAGGAGAATTCTAATGGCAAAAAGGACAAGTGAAGCAATCGGAACAGTTGGAGGAGCAGCAGGCGGTGCAGCATTGGGCGCAAAATTAGGCGCAGGCATAGGGATAGCTTTAGGGCCTCTTGGAGCAATCGCAGGAACTATTCCGGGAGCAGTAATCGGCGGAATTATCGGAGGACTTACCGGCAACAAAATAGGTACTGAAATCGACAGAGAAGACTAAGATTAGGAAACATTAGCTCCCCTGATGAATCCCACCCGGGGAGTTTTTTTGTGCCTTAACGTTGAAGCTTGCTTAGTATCGAATTGAAAACTCTTGAAAATTTAGTGTAACATAAAGAAAGTTTTAGAGAGAGTGAGGAAATATTCCAGTGCTGATTCTGAATAAGATAATAGGCAGCGGCTACACGAGAAACTGTTACAAACACCCTTACGATAAAAATCTTTGCGTTAAAATCGAACTCAAACCCGACGCGAATAGCTATGAACTTCATGTTTACGATTTAGTTAAATCGCTGATACCTGGACAAATCGCAAAAATATACTCAACTGTGATCGAGACCGATAAAGGCCCAGGGATAACGAGTCAATTAATACGAAACGAAACGGACGAAAACATCTCTCCAAATTTTCACGAGTATAAACTTTCAGGCGACTTCAAACAAATAGAAGCCTCACTGAATCGAATCATAAAGCGCGTTATAGCTAGGGATATTTTTTTCTTTGATTTTAATCTAGGAAATTTTGTCGTGCAGACGTTGAGCAATGGCTCTAAAAAAGTTTGGCTCATTGATGTGAAGAGCTTAAACCGTACAGGCTACGAGGGATTTTTACACCTTGAAAGAATCTTTGCGCCGCTCGCACGAATAATAATGTTTCGCAGAATTCGCAGGCTTTATAAAATGGTGGGGCTAATATTTCCTTTTGATGACTTGTGCCGCAAAAAATTTTTCAGCACGCTTTTTGTAACAGTAAAGTAAATAATCTCCCCTGATGAATCCCACCCGGGGAGTCTTTTGTGCCTTAACGTTGAGCCTTCTTGAGTGATGCCATTAATCCGCCGTCCTTGATCATGTTCTTGATAAATTCCGGGAATGGTTCAGCGTGATAAGTTTTGCCTTTGGTCTTGTTGGTGATTAATCCAGTGTCAAAATCTATGCTTATTTCGTCACCGTCAGAAATATCTTCAGCAGCTTGGGGGCATTCGAGAATAGCTAAGCCGATATTAATTGCGTTACGGTAAAAAATTCGCGCGAAACTTTTTGCGATCACACAGGAAATTCCAGAAGCCTTGATAGCTACCGGGGCATGTTCACGACTCGAGCCGCAGCCAAAATTGAATCCAGCTACGATAATGTCGCCTTCCTTAACTTTCTTGGTAAAGTCTTTGTCAATATCCTCCATGCAATGTGAGGCTAATTCCTTCGCGTCCTGACTCGCTAAATAACGTGCCGGGATTATTACGTCAGTGTCAACGTGGTCGCCATATTTATGAGCTATCATTTACATAACCTCCTTCGGGTGTGCGATATGTCCGGCTATTCCTGAAGCAGCAGCTACAGCAGGATACGCTAAATATACTTCACTGTCAACGTGTCCCATACGTCCAACGAAATTCCTGTTAGTCGTCGATACGCAACGTTCACC
>CAJOGG010000266.1 GCA_905234205.1 uncultured Synergistales bacterium
TGACGGCTTATTACGTGTTCAGGAGTCAGAATTTATTGACCGACCAACAAACTTCACAGGACGTTATCACGACTCGGACGTATATTATTTGCGTGCTGGTGGCGTTTTGTTTGGGATTTTACGATGGATTCTATGGGCCTGGCGCAGGGACTTTCATGTTACTGTTAATGGCGGGGGCGGCAAAGTTGAGTGTACAGAAAGCTAACGGAGTCGCGAAGGCTATAAATTGGGCAACGAACATTGCGGCGGTCGTGGTGTACTTTGTGAACGGGAAAGCGATTTTGCCGGTGGGAGTTACAGCAGGGCTCTTCAGCATTGCGGGAAATTACATGGGCGCGAGATTTTTTGAGCGTGGAGGAGCTAAAGCAGTTAGGCCGGTAATATTGATTGTGCTATCATTGTTCTTTGTTCGTGTAGTTTATGATTTAGTAATAGGAGGATAATTCATGAAACACAAATTTATAATCGCAACACTTTTAGTAATGGCGCTTGCAACAATGGCACTTGCCCACCCCGGAAAACTTGACGCCAACGGCGGACACGTTGACAAAGAAACAGGCGAGTATCATTATCACAAAGGCCCGAACGCTTTACAGAGTCTTGAAATTTTGCGCAACAAAGTTTACAAGGCCAAGGTTGAAAGAGTCGTTGATGGTGATACGGCGATAGTGTCATTCATTTTTGACGATGGCAGCAAATACCTGAAAGAGCGCGTGAGATTTTTGGGCGTTGATACTCCCGAGACAGTTCACCCGAATAAACCCGTTCAGTATTACGGCAAAGAGGCCAGCGACTTCACGAAAGCTCAATTAACTGACAAGATCGTATGGTTACAAACGGACGTTAGCGCGAAAGATCGTTACGATAGAATGCTTGCTTATGTGTGGCTCAAAGAACCAACGGAGAAGGATTTAGACGACGAGGCAGCAATTCGTGAATACATGTACAACGCAAAGTTATTGCTTGAGGGTTACGCGCAGTTAATGACCATTCAGCCAAACTCACGTTACGCGAATTTGTTCGTGCACTTCCAGCGTGAGGCAAGACAGGACAACAAGGGGCTATGGGGTAAACAATCGGAATAAGAGAGTTCATGGCACTAAGAAAAATTCTGCTGTGATATAATGAACGCACATGACGGAAATGTAAGGACGTAGTTTCGATTTTTCGAGACACATTGCGTTTAGATGTTTCCTGATATATTTGTAAGCCTCACGAGGGGCCTCTTCTATAGAACAGCGGCATGAAAAATTCAGGTCGTTGTTTTATTGATTCCTATGATTGCTGTAACGGATTTTATCGGGGACATCATGAGCGAGCGTGTTACGGATAAGCCTATTCGTTTTTGGGCGTTGAGTATCGTTATAATATCCTCAATTGCGTTCATGCTTAAATCACCGTAGCCAGGGCTGAAGCGTTGAGTCAATTTTTCCCCCTCGTGCAAACTTGGCTTAACGTTTTCAATGATAAACTGGTCTATAAATGCATCAATCCTAACTGAAGCGCAAGCATCTAATGCCATTCCGTCAAGCATATTTTTTTGTTGAGCAATTGAAATTTGTCGGTCAACTTCTTGGCCAAGAGTCGCCGCGAGTAAATAGCACTCGTCTGAACGTTGTGTGAGCCTTGCTATGTTGTTGCTGTAAAGATATGCGCCCTCAATCTCGATCCCGCCGTCAAAATGTACAATATGAAATCTTCCCCAAACACATCGCGGAGTTACAAAATTTTCAAGCCTGGTGAAAGCGTCCCTGACAGTCTGAATTAATTCGTCGTCATGAACGGTCGGGGGCACTCTCATATAGCGTAAAGCGTCAGTGATTAATTTATCGGTTGGCGTGAAATTCATTGCGCATTACATAAAGCACTGAACGTATACTCGCGTCAATTCGTCTAACCGTGTCGGCTTGATTCATAGTGTAAAGGTGAATCCCTTCAACGCCTCGTGCTAACAAGTCTACGATCTGTTCTGTAGCGTAGGCTATTCCAGCTTCCTTGACTGCTCCCTGATGATGGCCATAAGCATTGACAAAGCGTCTGACTCGATCTGGGACGGAGGCTCCGCACATTTCTACTACCTTTGAGATTTGAGCGGCTGAAGTTATTGGCATGATACCGGCTATTATCGGTTGAGTTATACCCATCTTTCCAGTTCCAGAATATATCGTTGTCAAAGAATAATTGTGAGATTAAACCCTTAAGGCCTAATTCGCATTTCTCCTTCAAGTGAATTAAATCTTCTTCAACAGAATTTGCTTCGGGGTGTTTCTCTGGATAACATGCTGCAAAAACGTCAAAGTCGTCGCCGTATTCGTCCTTGATGAATTTTATAAGCTCGCTTGCGTGATGAAAGTCCCCTAGCTCTGCTCCGGCCGGCAGGTCACCGCGTAAAGCCAAAATGTTGCGTACGTTGTTAGCCTTGAGTTCGTTGAGTATGCCACGAATATTTTCACGGGTTGTTCCGACGCAAGTTAAGTGAGCCACTCCGCAGACGTTGTATTTATTCTGAATGCCTGATGCTATTTCGACGGTGTTATCTCTGCTTGAGCCTCCTGCACCATAAGTTACGCTGATTAAATCCGGGTTGAAGCTAACAAGGCTGTCAATTACTCCGTAAGTAGCTTCTGTGCTTTTGTTGCCCTTTGGTGGGAATATCTCGAACGTGTAGCTAGGTGCTGGCTTAGTGAAAAAACTTTCCATGTTGATAAAAATTTCCCCTCTCGTTAATATTCCGAAAAGTTTATCACATTCTCACGCTTTTAGACGTCCTGCGCCATCGTTGCAGCCTGTTGTGTAGAAACTTGCCTTGTGTCCCGTCAATGTCTCGTACTTTTTCCCGATAACGTCAATAAATTCCTCAACGCGACTCTCCTCAACTATGCTCACAGTACAGCCTCCGAAGCCTCCGCCCGTCATTCGTGAACCAACAACTCCCGGAAATTCCCAAGCTAAACTTGCAAGCGTATCCAGTTCAGGCACAGTAACTTCATAGAAATCTCGCAACGAAACGTGGGAAGCATTCATCAATTTTCCAAACGTCAATAAATCCCCTGCCTTAAGAGATTCAGCGGCTCTAATGGCTCTAGCGTTCTCACTGACTGCATGACGCGCACGACGTAAATTCACGGGGGCTTTCACGCAATAAGAGTACTCGTCAAGTTCATGATCGCTCAAATCGCACAAGCACGAAATATTTTTGACTCGTTGTATATCGGCCAAGGCTGTCTCACATTGCACACGTCGCAAATTATATTCTGATCCTACGAGAGAGTGAGGCACGTTTGAGTTCGTGATTATTAGCTTGCATGTTCCTAAATTTAATGGCGCATAAGCATATTCAAGCGTTGAACAGTTGAGCAACACAGCGTGATTTTTCTTGCCCATGCTTGAGGCAAACTGATCCATGATTCCGCAATGCATTCCCACAAAATTATTCTCTGCTTCCTGTGAGAACTTGGCCGCGTTCACTCCGTCAATGTTGAGGCTTAATAATTCGCTGAATATCTTGACCGTTAAGACCTCTATAGCCGCCGATGAAGATAAGCCCGCCCCGTCAGGTAAATTCCCCGCGTAAAGGATATCAACGCCAGAATCAAATTTATAGCCGTGTTTGCTTAACGTGTTGACGACTCCCAACGGATAATTAACCCATGTACGAGAGC
>CAJOGG010000267.1 GCA_905234205.1 uncultured Synergistales bacterium
GTCGAACGTCCCGCGAGTGTAGTGAAAGAGTTGGTGGAAAATTCACTTGACGCTGGCGCACAACGTATACGCGTGAAATTATTTGATGGCGGCAGATTACGAATAATAATTGAGGACGACGGAACGGGTATAACTTTTGAAGATTTGCCATTGGCTCTCATGTATCACGCAACAAGCAAAATCTCTGACGTTGAAGACCTCGAACACATTGCAACTTTAGGCTACAGGGGGGAAGCTCTTGCAAGTATCGCGGCAGTTAGCGACGTTGAGATTCGTAGCAAACCTAGAGCTTCTGAAACAGGCGGATTGCTTCGTGCTCATGAGGGCAAAATCTTGGAACATATCGCGATAAATCACCCTCAAGGTACAAGGATTCAAGTTGAGAATTTATTTTCAGGGTTGCCAGCTAGATTGAAGTTTCTCAAAAGTGCTTCAGGGGAATTAAGACGGGCGGCAGTCTTTTTGCGCGAATATGCCGTATGTAATCCGGATATAGCTTTTAGTTTGGAACACGATAACAAAACTATCTTCACAACCGATGGCGCTGGCGGGAAAAAACGTGTGCTTGCGAAAATTTGGGACAATGGCGCAGAGATTCAGAACATTGATGTAATGGAAGGACATTTGAAACTTGAATGCTGGTTTCAGTCAAGAGCCGGTATTAATTCAGGACGTAGCGAGATTGTTGGATTCGTTAATGGTCGTGCAGTCAATGACCCCGTTATAAAATCTGCTGTAAGTCAAGCTGCTAGAGAGTTGTCCGGGAATTGGGCGTTATTCTTCACACTTGAACCTTCACTCGTTGATGTCAACATACACCCCGCTAAATCCGAAGTGCGTTTTCGTTATCCAGAAGACATTTACAGAGCAATTCGCAAAGCAGTGAACAACTTGGGTAGCCCTATGTTTCTCCCGGAGATCATTAACACTCCTGCCCCCGTACAAGTTCCTGCCAAGCCACAAAATCGCGTTTACACTCCTCCTAAGCCATTATTTAGGCGTGAAGAATCTCCTAGACCTCAAGGGCAAATATTTTTGTCGGAAATTTTTCATGAGGAAGAAGAACAGAACAACGAACCCGAAATAATTTATCTTGGCCAAAATTCAGGGGGCTATCTGATATTCGATAACACCAACGGCTTAATCTTGATAGATCCTCACGCAGCACACGAACGGATAAACTACGAACGAATTAAATCACGAGTAGAGAAATCGCAGAACGTTCAGAAGCTATTAATCCCGGTTATATTGCCGCCGACGTTGGCTCTTGAAGCTCACGAATATGAACATGAACTAAAAGCTAACGGCTTTGAATTTGAAAATACCGAGTCAGGGATAAAACTTAATGCCGTGCCTATGCTTGGAAGCGTTGAGTATGAACCGGAAGTGTTATTGCGCGCATCACTATCAGCCTTGAAGAGTCATCACGACGGTGACACACGCAATATTTTGTGGAGAACTTGGGCAACTATGGCTTGTAAAGCGTCGGTAAAATTAACAACTAAGCTCACTCGCACAGAAGCCCTAGCTCTTTGGAAAGACCTTCACGAATGCGAACAGCCGAATGTTTGTCCACACGGAAGGCCGACAATGATCGAGATCAAGAACTCTGACCTGCAAAAACGTTTTGGCCGCGAATGATTACAGATCTGCAATCAGCCACAAGAATCCGTAGCCCTCAAGTGTAATTTGTCCGATTGAGTTACCCGTATATTTTTCGCCCGTCAACATGTTCGTGTACTTGAATAACCCTGTAAGAGACTCGCTGGTTGTGAAAGTTTGTGTCTTGTCGCTGAAGTTGAAGAACGCCAGCATCTTTTCCTTCTGAGTCTTCTCGCCGTAGTATCTGCCTATTCCCAAAATATGATCGTTGCCAGTTTCGATTAACCAGGTGTCAGCAGAATTTGAGAACACTGTTTGAGTATCACGAAGCTTTGTTAATGTGCGAATGGCGTTGAAGATTTTGCCTTCGGGTGTATTCATGTCGTTGCGTTTTGCGGCATCTTCCCAATGTAATGCGCCTCTGTGAATGTAACGGCTATCGGCGGCTTTGTCGGGGTCGTTGTGATAAGTGTAATCGTTAAGTTGTCCGATCTCGTCGCCACTGTATAACACGGGGATTCCGCTTTGAGTGAGCAAGAA
>CAJOGG010000268.1 GCA_905234205.1 uncultured Synergistales bacterium
CTTCTTCTCAAGAATATCATTAAAGGTATGTGATCATTACGAGGCGAAATACGGCTCTAACGGCATGAGGAATATAATCATATTCAACAAATACGACATAGCGAACAAGATTTACGATCAGATATTGAAGAATTTACAACGCGAACAAGGCTTTATTCACGAAGAGATCATAGACCCAAGCAATTACAATTTGCGTCCTAATTACAACTGCACACGAAAAGCAGATTTATACGATGACTTCACGGGCTATATACATTCGATATTGTTCACCGGCATAAAGAAGGGCGTATTTGATAACGTGAAATTTGACAGCAGGGAAGGCGAATTGAGTTTAGCGCGTTTGCTTGAGAATGATTCGTATGTACAAAATTGGCTTCGACCAGCGCCGCAGGAATTTAACATCACATATAATAATGGTAGAAGATACGAACCTGATTTTGTCATAGAGACCAGCGACACGATCTATCTTACAGAAGTAAAAGGAGCAAATATGCTTAACGATCCTGACGCAATCGCAAAGAAGGTGCGTGGCGTTCAGTACTGTGATCTTGTCTCACTATGGGGAGCGGCTAATGGATATAAGGCCTGGCAATATTTGTTCATACCTGCTGACCAAATAAAAGCGAATTCATCTTTCAAGCAACTCGCACATAATTTTCAATCAATGCGTTTATAAGCGTCCAAAAAGAACTCTCGCCAACAGCTAGATAAACTTCTGTCTCTTCTTCAGCCTGGAGATGCTATCATAGTTACAAGGCTCGATAGAATCGCGCGCAGTTTGGTTCATGGGATTCAGAAGCCAGATTTTCATGAAGGCCGGCCAAAGAAGTTCACATGAGCACAAATTAATCACGCACGGGAATCAGGCATAGCAGTTAATAATATTCGCCCAGGAATTTATCGATTTAGTGAACAAGGAATTAAGCAAACAATTGAAGGAGGCTGGAAATATGAACACGGGGCACTTTTCAGGGAGTCAACGGTGAAATGATTGTGCACTCTGGGACGGAAGCGTAAAGGTTGCTGCTCTCCAACGTCACATTCTTTGACGCTGATATTAAGGCCGAACACGTAAACGCTGCCTCGTCTGGGGAACTGAAAAGCATTCTGAACTCTATCGTAAGGAAACACGGAAGAAATCAGTTCTACATGGCGAAAGTTACGGGTATTATGCCTTCAATCCTTGTTCGTAGCGAACTTGAGCAGAAGGAACCCTATAAGCCACTCAATGACGCTTTGAAGACGGATCAGCATGAGTTCACGTATTCCGACCTCAACGGGACGATTGTAGCTCTGTACTGCCCGGATTACATGGACGGACTTAATACTGCTGGCTGGCATTTACATTTTCTATCAGATGATGGAACAAGAGGCGGCCACGTGTTGGATTTGAAAGTACAGGACTGCGTCCTGGAGTTAGATATAATCAGCGAGTTCGCTATGGTCGTGCCTAACCGTGACAGCTTCAACAGCAAGAGCCTTGCAACGGACATGAAGAAGGAAATTGAGCAAGTTGAAGGAAAGTAATATCTAATCAAAATTTTTAACGTTCACAGCAAAGAAAAATACCCTTGAACATAAATATGCTCGGGGATATTTCTTTAGTGTCAGTAAATATATTTCTCCGCCAACTCTTTAATACGTCCGGATTCTTTTTCCTGTAAGATGAAATCATTTACGAAGTCCAACAAATCTTCTTTCCCCTTCGGCATCAGGATTCCTAGCTCTCCATGATTGAATGGCGCGTGAATTAGCGGTGCAGCAAGGCGCGAATCTTTCCTGACATAATATCCAGCCTCTAATATCTCGGTTATCATCACATCAGCTTGACCATCAGCTATGAGTCCAGGAATTTCATCATTAGGCGAATGAATAATCAATGTCGCTAGAGGCAAATTCTCTCTCGCAAATTTTTCATTCAGTCCGCCTGGGTTTTCCATAACTTTGACTTCAGGTTTGTTAATGTCATCAAGAGATTTGTATTTATCCTCGTCTTCACCACGAATTAAGATCGTTTTACCGTTACCAAGATACCCGATTGACATAAGAGCTTGTTCTTTCCTTGCCTGAGTGATTGTGATTCCACAAATTGCAATATCGAATTTGTTATCAAGTGTATCTTTCATCAAATTTGGCCAAGAAGTTGGTACATATTGAATTTCTACGCCTAAAGCATCGGCCAAGTCTTCTGCAAGTTCCACATCGAACCCCTCGTAATTGCCAGTGACGGGATTCAACCAAGATTGAGGCGCATAATCCCCGGTAGTACCAACTTTCAGAAAACCACGTGCTTTGAGCCCAGAAATAATATTGGATTGATTATCAGCGTACGCTAGCGAAGACGTTATCAAAATTGAAATCAGCAGCACCAAAATAAACTTACGCAAATTATAATCACCTCATAATTTTTTTGAGACTACATTCTATCACGTTGTCCTTCAGCATAATACTGATTATGTTATACCTTATCTCCCTGCTAAGTTGGGTTATGAGTCATTAGCCACTGTATCCGTGAATGTCCTTTCTTCCATTTAGGCCGCCTCCTGAATAATTCTATGTAAAGTTCACTCATGTTAAAAATTTGCCTTCTTGACATCCGTTTGTAGTTACTGCCAATCCAGCTCTTAAAAATGTTTTCGATCTCGCTGTATGTGATTCGTTTTGCGTCAAGTAGTCGTTTGTAGGCTTTGAGTTTTCTGCGCTCACGAGTTATTGACTGAGGGTTAATCTTGCAAATTAATCTGCCTGAATTTGTGAGGCTGTACCCGTTCTGTAAGTGCCGATAAAAGCTAGAGAGCTTTACAATTCTTGTCTTGTGTTCGTTGATAATGATACCGAAGTCCTTAGCGATAGCCCGTAATCCGTCCATGAGAGCCAGCAGCTTTTCGCGACTTGATTCGATTGCATAGAAGTCATCAGTGTATCTTCCGTAGCCGTGAATGCCCTGCACAATTTTAGCGAAGTTATCCAGCCTGAATGGAAATACAACGCCGATATTTTGTGAAGTCTGGTTGCCAATATCGACTCCCTTGTTCAGAAATTTTTCTCCCGTGAGCATATATTCATCAACGCCGAAATTCATCATAGCGTC
>CAJOGG010000269.1 GCA_905234205.1 uncultured Synergistales bacterium
GCCGGTAATACTCCGAGCATCGCTGACAACAACACTACTACAGCAAATAACGCGAAATATTTTGGGGGGAGGTTAAAAATTTTGAAGCCTCTGTATTCTTCCATGATTATAACCTCGCTACCCCTGATTTACGTGCAGCTTCAGCTACAGCCTTTGATACAGCCGGTCCGACTCTTGGATCGAATGCCGCAGGAATAATATAATCCGGGCCAAGTTTGTCTGGTTCAACGAGTTCAGCCAACGCGTGTGAAGCCGCTACCTTCATAGCCTCGTTAATATCACTTGCTCTTACGTCAAACGTGCCACGGAAGATTCCGGGGAATGCGAGAACGTTGTTAATTTGGTTGGGGAAATCGCTTCGTCCTGTTGAGATAATTTTTGCGCCAGCAGCCTTTGCTTCATCAGGGAAAATTTCTGGTGTCGGGTTAGCACATGCGAATATAATCGGATCTCTAGCCATTGAGCGCACCATATCTTGAGTCACTGAACCAGGAGCAGATACTCCCACGAAAACGTCGGCGCCCTTCATCGAATCAGCTAACGTGCCTTTGATGCCTTCGGGGTTGGTGATTTCGGCCATTTCGTTTTTGATCCAGTTCATGCCCTTCTCGCGTCCCTTGTAAACGATTCCAGTACGGTCACAAAGTGTAACGTTCCTGGCTCCGGCTGAGATTAATAATTTCGTGATAGCGATTGCGGCGGCTCCTGCACCATTGACGGCGATTTTGATGTCCTCCATTTTCTTATCAACGACTTTCAACGCGTTAATCAACCCTGCAAGAGTAATAACGGCTGTTCCGTGTTGGTCATCGTGGAAAATTGGAATGTCGCAGCGTTCCTTGAGTTTGCGTTCGATCTCAAAGCAGCGTGGGGCGGCTATATCCTCAAGGTTGATTCCTCCGAATGAGCCTGAAATGTTATAGACGGTGTTCACAAATTCGTCAACGTCCTTCGTCTTCACACAGAGCGGGAAAGCGTCAACTCCTCCGAATGCTTTGAACAATACGCACTTGCCTTCCATGACTGGCATACCAGCTTCAGGCCCAATATCTCCGAGACCAAGGACTGCGCTTCCATCAGTTACGACCAAGCAAAGATTGTGCCTGCGTGTTAAGTCATAGCTCTTGCCAACGTCTTTCTGAATTGCAAGACATGGTTCAGCTACTCCGGGGGTATAAGCGAGTGACAAATCGTCTTTTGTTGCTACTGGTACGGTTGCAATGACTTCGATTTTGCCTTTCCATTGCTCGTGAAGCCTTAATGATTCTTTTGCGTAATCCATTAATAAATTACCCTCCTGCATTAAAGTTTAATTCTTGAAAATTTGGAATTAGTCAATTATACAGGTAAATCCGATTTTTTGCGTTCAACTTTTATACTTGCAGCGTAGGCACTGTTACAGAGTCCGAAAAACGCCGACAACATGAAAAGAGTCTCTATACCCATTACTTGCCAGATCCAGCCGCCGAATAATGCTATTAGTATCGTGATTAAATGATTGACTGATACTCCGGTTGAGATGGTCGCACGGACTTCTTCAGGTGAGTTCGAAATATCTTGCACGTAAACGTTTGAGGCCATTGACGCAAGAGAGATAACAGCATCGAGAATGTAATTCACACAGCAAACTATAAACGCAACGTCCATTGAGAACATGTGATGGGCAAATCCATAGAAGAAGCAAACTATAACAAGTATCAAAGTGTCAGCAACCATTACGACCTTATAGCCAAGCTTGTCAATGATTCGTCCGACGATTGGTGAACAGATAAACGACGCTATAGACGACAACGCGAACAGGATACTTATAGCCATTGCCCCGGCCCCGTAAAATAATACGAGTAAATATGGCCCGAACGTAAAGAATACTTGCTTGCGAGCCCCGTAAAATATTTCGAGCATGTAAAATTTCGTGTACTTCTTCCGGAAATAAAATCTGCTTATGAGATTGTTATCGTATTTGCTGTTTGAGTTCATCTTCAACGAGATTGTGAAGCCGCAGATTATTATCAACGACGATACTATGAAAATGTAACGATATAGATTCATTTTGCTGCCCAAGAAGAAAAATATTATCGCCACGACAATATACCCGGCCAACGTTCCAATTTGATACGCAGAATTTTGT
>CAJOGG010000270.1 GCA_905234205.1 uncultured Synergistales bacterium
AGTAGTGACTACTATTGTCGTATTGATATTTTTCTGGGCAGTTTCACAGGAAAGTGCTATAGGTAACTTGATAAACGCAAAGGCAGATGAGATTCGTGCCCGTGCTGAACTTATCAGGAAGAAAGTTTCAGAATCTAATTCAAAATCTCATTTACTTTCACACAAGCTCAGAACTTTACGAACGGATAAGGGTTTAAGTGTGTTTGAACTATCTCAAGCTATAGGTGTATCGGTCGGAACTATCATGCGCTGGGAATCAGGCGATACAATGCCGACGTGGACAAAAATAGTCGAACTAGCGGAATTTTTCGGTGTAACACCGGACGAAATAGTGAAGAGGTGAGTAAATGTACAACTCTCGTAATTTTTGGAGATGCTTAGATCGTGTGAGTAATCTTGTGGAATTGTTAATCATGTGTCACCCGCAAGGTTTCGGGGTATTACTTGGAGACGTAGCAGTTCCGACATCACGAGAGGTTCACGAAATGATGAACGCAGGCCGAGTGAGAATGCCCGATGATTTCCAACCTTCAACTCGTAATAATGAGACCGAAGCCGAACGCATAGTGTACGATCGCGAATATTTTGACGAGTCCGTGAGAATGGCTGATGGTTGGGGACACATAAATTATGTTTCACGTGAGTTCAAGAATGCAGACTCCCGCATGTGGTCAATCGTAATGGATCACGTCAGGTTTGTAACAAATTCATCATCGCGTTATATGTCAAAGCTTGGTTACGTGGCTGCAAGATACAGTGTTTCGCCGCGAACTGTAACGAAATATCGCAAGGAGTTCCCACAAAAACTGGCAGAAGCGATTCTATTACCAGCTACGGAGTACGATAATTTTTACCTGTTGCCGGGCTAAAAATCGCAATACCATCTTAGCAACACTCTTAACGTACATTGTAATTCTGAAAATGTGGTAAATTATTATCATTGCGGATGTGCGTAACGAAATATCAAAGTTGCGTTGTACTGTTTTATTCTTTCTTCGAGGGTGTCCTTAACGGGGCACTCTTTTTCAATATTGACAATAAATTTCTTAGGGGTGGAAGAGTGGAGAAGCTGCAAATAGAATATATATCGCCGTCAGAATTAATCCCATACGATAATAACCCGCGTATACATACAGAATCACAAATAGACAAGTTGGTCGCAAGCATTAAGGAGAACGGAATTTTACTGCCTGTGCTTGTTGATGCAAATAATTTGATAATCGCCGGTCATGCTGTTGTGAGTGCGTGCTTGAAGTTGGAGCTTACGGAAATTCCATGCGTGAGAGCCTCACACTTAACGGAAGCACAAGTTAAAGCATACATTCTTGCAGATAATCGACTGGCCGAGGATTCGACGTGGGACAAAGCCAAACTCAAGACGGAAATGTTGAAGTTGCGTGACGAATACGGGCTTGCACTTGAGAATACAGGTTTTGAGAAGCGAGAAATTTTGCGCCTAAGAATGGACATGGCAGACACCCCCAAGGACGAGGACGAAATCCCACCCGACGAAGCTAAGAACGTTGTATCACGAATTGGCGACGTATGGATTTTGGGAGATCATAGATTAATTTGCGGGAGTTGCACTGATAAAGATATAGTCGAGAAGGTTTTAGCTGGCACGAAGCCTCATTTGATGGTAACTGACCCGCCTTATGGAGTTAATTACGACCCTGAATGGCGCAACAAATTCAACGACAAAGACTCCGCGAGAACAGGCCGAGTATTGAACGATGACAAAGACGACTGGCGTGACGCATGGAAATTATTTCCGGGGGACGTTGCTTATGTATGGCACGCTGGGTTACATTGCAGAAATGTAGCTGATAGCTTGGAATCCGTTGGCTTTATGTTGCGTAATCAAATAATTTGGGTAAAACCTCATTTTGCCTTATCACGAGGCGAATATCACTGGCAGCATGAACCTTGTTGGTACGCAGTGCGTAAAGATAATTCCGAATGCCCTGAGATAGTGGAATATTGTGAAGGTCATGATTCTTGTGTATATGGAGTACGTAAGAATCAGAAGAGTCACTGGCAGGGAAGTCGCAGCGAGTCAACGGTTTGGGAGATAGGCTTTCAGGATCAGGATACACAGACCACGCACGGGACACAGAAGCCTGTTGA
>CAJOGG010000271.1 GCA_905234205.1 uncultured Synergistales bacterium
ACTGATTTTTGAGCGATTAATTACAAATAAATTTTGTCCGAAAGTAGGGCATATTCTCAAGAGGGTTTGTACATCTTTCGTAGAATTTAGCAGTCTACGAAGAATCCCCCTTAAATACCCGCAACCAAGCGGCTTTATCTAAAATCTGCCCAGCTTTTTGACAACTAATTTCAAAACAGCTCGTTTAGCCTATTCATATTCTCGTGCTTGGTTCTCATGCTCGGATGCACGTATCGATTCAGCGTTATGCTCACGCTGGCGTGTCCAAGAATCTCGCTCAAGGTCTTAACGTCAAAGCCAACTTCAACGCACCTGGTCGCAAAAGTGTGGCGAAGGGTGTGGAATTTTGTGTCCTTGATTCCGCATTTCTTGAGAACAACCTTGAAACGATTCTCCATCGTTCGCGGTTCGATATAGTAGTGCTTATAGCCGCTCAAAATATAAGCATCGTTGCAATAGGCTGAACGAAGAGAAGACTGGCTCTTGGGTTCCCCGATCTCAACAGTTGTCTTCTTGAGAGCGAACTTGTCCTGATTCGGAAGTCTTTGCATGGTTTTGCTCACGTGGAACTCCCGTTCTTCCAGAGAAAAATCACTCCATTTCAGAGCGCAGAGTTCCCCCAGGCGTATTCCGGTGCACAACGACAAGAGAATACCGAGAGAAGTCGGGTTGGGGTTATGCTTCAGGTATTCCATCAGCTTCTTTTCTTCTTCGGCACTCAGGACTCGTATCCTTTCAGCCCTCTGTGGAATCTCAGTGCAGTCCGAAACGTAGTTCACTTCGTAGCCGTGCAGCACTGAGAATTTGCGGATTGACCGCATTCTTGAAACAATATCAGCGGCAGTTCTGGGTGAAAGTGGCTTGTTGCTTCTCCCTATTTTGAGAAGCAGTTTACGGCTGAAGGAGATGAGATCGTTATTGCTGATCTCGTCGATGCGCTTGGCTCCAAATTCCGGAATGATATGATTGCGGAGTTGCCCTTCGTACTTGACCACCGTTGACTTCCTGCGTGTGGTCTTGAGCTCGTCAAGCCATTGGTAGGCTATATCCTTCATGAAAGGCTGTTCAGGGATTGAGCGTGTTCTGCGAGTTTCTTGTCTTGTCGGCGGCAACAATCCTGCCATAGCTTCTGCTTTCTTCTTTTTCGCTTCTGAATACGACTTCGCGAAAACGTAGCCATAAACCGCTTTCCCGTTCTCATGGCCTTTAATGTAGCGGCCTTCCCAGCGCCCGTCTTTTCTCTTGAAAATATTCTCGCCCTTCCTTGCCATTTGCGTTTTCCTCCTGACTGAATTTCAGGCCTAATCGAAATTTGTCTTAATCGAAACTTCGACCTGACTGACTTTCTGACTGCTAATCGCTTAAAGTTATTCGGAATTTCATCGAGTGCGGGCTTAATTCACTTAGAGGAATACCTCTTTTTTGACAAATTTGAGATGCTCATGTATCATTACCATTAATTTTTATCGTTTCGTAGACTGCTAAATTCTATGAAGTATGTACTTAAAAATCCTCTTGTGATTAAACCTGCTTCCGAACACAATTTGCTTGTAATTAATCACTCTAAAATCAATAAAAGTCAAGGCTATTTTATGCCGAGATTCGTTCTTGACGCCGTATGTATATACGGTATATACTCACCCCAAAAGAAGAAGGGTGATACTATGCTCGTGAAGGCAAGAAAAGTAGGTAACAGTTTCGCATTGACAATACCAGCGCCGATAGTAGAGACAATGAACATTTACGACGGCCTGGAAATGAAAGTAGACTATAACCCGTACAATGGAATTTTAACTTATCAGCCTGAAAGCATTCGTGAAATAAACTGGGAAGAATTTGTTCCTAAGGACGGTATCGATATCAGGGACGGACTGACTCCTGAAGAGTATGTGAGAAGATTGAGAGATTATGACCGTGGGGATTATCCCAATAGAGCGTGTTGACCATGAAGAGATCATTCTTTGACACATCAATTTTCATATATGCTCTTGAGAACTCTTCTGCAACAGCAAGGAATCTATTTCAGCGGGCACTCACCGAAGGGATAGTCGGCACATCGACAATAACGTTAATGGAGTATGCGACCGGCTGTTTCAAGCATAATAGGCTTGATGTCCTTAATAACTTCCAGCGTTTCTTGAAAGCCTTAAAATGCGAAGTAGTTCCAGTGAATGACGTTATAGCCTTCAAAGCAGCCAAGATAAGGAGCCGATATGAAGCATTCAAACAAATGGACGCATTGCAGCTGGCGACGGCGTTTGTGTCAGGAGCGAATGTGTTTTATACAAACGATAAGCAGCTTTTGCAGTTTCGAGAGATAATGGTAAATCTGTTTGAGGGGGCTTAATATCCTCTCAACATCTCCCCCAAATCTTTTATTCCTTGTTTTTGATAGTCTCCTTCTTGAGAATATTTTGCTATAATGCTTTATATTTTAGTT
>CAJOGG010000272.1 GCA_905234205.1 uncultured Synergistales bacterium
ATCAACAATGGTTGTAATAAAAGGACTTGCCATAACTGTTGGATCAAAGCCTAACTTTTTAGTTAAAATTGGCAAAGTACAACCAATAAATTTAGCAACAACGACAATCATAAAAATTGTAAGACAAATTACTATTGCAACTTGCATAGTAATAGCATTATTACCAAATAACATTTTATCTATAAAAATTAGTTTTAAAAAATTAGCAGTGGCTAATGTAAAACCTACAAGAGCAGATACTTTTAATTCTTTAAAAATAACCTTTCCTATATCTTTAAAATTAACTTGATTTAAAGATAATCCACGAATAATTGTAACAGATGCTTGACTTCCAGCATTTCCTCCTGTATCCATAAGCATTGGAATATAAGCTGTTAAAATAGGAAGTATTGCAAGAGATGCTTCAAAACTACTAATAATTTGTCCAGTAAAAGTTGCTGATATCATCAATAAAAGTAGCCATGGTATTCTTGCTTTCCAAGTTTCTAAAACACTTATATCAAGATATGGTTTATCACTTGGTGAAATAGCTGCCATTTTTTCAATATCCTCAGTGGCTTCTTCTTCCATAATATCCATAATATCATCAATTGTAATAATACCAACTAATCTATCTTCTGAATCAACTACTGGCATAACTGTTAAATCATATTTTTTAAATAATCTTCCTACTTCTTCTTGGTCAGTAGATGTCTTAACACAAATAGTATCACGTGTTGCAATATCTGATACTTTATCTGTTTCTCTAGCAAGTAAAATATCTTTTAAACTAATATGTCCCATTAATTTACGTGACTCTGATACAACATAACAAACATTAATAGTTAAGGGAGGCGTAAAATTTTGCGAAGTATATCGTTTCAACCTCCGGAAATTCCAGAAGTAAATATCAACGAAAATTTAATCACTGATATTCTACATATGACTGTTGCTACTCCAATGGTAGGCGGAGGAGTTGAGGCCGGAGAAATTGATTCTAAACAGCCTGTGCGAGTTTCTTCGATTCGTGGCAATTTACGTTATTGGTGGCGAATTATAAATCAAAGCAGGCTCGACGATGAAGCAACAATATGGGGTATTGTTGAGGTTACGGAGTTTTCGCAGTTGCGTTTACGTGAACATAGCAGGAATTTTGATTTTCATAGATACGGGACTGAAGCATACGCTTTATTTGCAGCAGCCACTAACGGAGATGATATAGCACGAGAAGGATTAAAATTCACTCTCAAACTTGTATATCCTAAAGAATTTCAGAAAGATGTAAAGCTAGCTGTGTCAGCTTGGGTCTATTTCGGAGGAATTGGCGCAAGAACAAGACGGGGCTGCGGAACTTTATCATGCACAGAAAAATTATTGAGCCTCAATGAAGTTCTTAAAGCTGCATCAGGGATAACTTTATGGAGGAAATTATTACGAGGCAATCCGGATTCTATGTTGGCATGGAAGGAGCCGTTAGAACTTTACAGGCGATACAGACAGGACAGAAATCCCGGCCCTGGACGTTCAAAATGGCCCGAACCTGATTCAATACGAGAGATTACAGGGGATTCAGACCCCAAGCACATAAAGCATATAACTTCCCCGCTTCCATCGTTTCCAAGAGCCGCTTTAGGTTTGCCGATAATATTTCATTTTATAGGTCGAGGAGAGCCAAAGGACGTGCAACTAAAGCCCAAGGACTCTAATCGAATGTCCAGCCCTGTTATAACTAAGGCATTGTGCGAAAATGGCGTGTGGTATTCAGCGGTGATAATTCTACCTCACGAACATGTATTCAAAGCAGAACTCGAGACCAACATTAACAAAGATGTCAATATTCCAGAGTTACGCGGCACAATGTATCAAACAGTTAAGCCGATGAGAGGACAGACTGACGCTATAGCGGGTTTTGAGGCGTTTATACGTGAGAAGGATTTCAAGAAGGAGGAGGTCAAGGCATGAATTATTTGCTACAAATTTCTGTTGGACCTGTTCAGGATTTTATCGCAGCCGCAAGAAGGACGCGTGATCTATGGTTCGGATCAATGATGCTATCGGAAATTGCGAAGGCTGTAGCCCTCGACGTAAAGAACAACGGAGGAAAATTAATCTTCCCTGCGCCCTCAAGTGATGAAGACTTGCTACCAGAGTCAGATTTAAGCGTGGCTAATGTAATTCTCGCTGAATTTAACGATTTTGTCTCTGAACAACTGCGGAAATTTTCTGACAGTGCCAACAACGCGGCCAAAGCAAGATTGAAAATGTACGCTGACAAAGTTTATGACAAGATGAGATTGAATGTCGTTGAAGATCGTTGGAATATTCAAATTGATGACGTCATAGAATTTTATAGCGCATGGGTGCCGGTGAATAACGATTACCATTCAGCACGACGAAATGTAGCTAGACTCTTAGCGGCACGGAAAAATATTCGTGATTTCAACGCTAATAAATGCTCCGACAAGGTGGCAAAAAGTTCGCTTGATGGCCTTCGTGAAAGCGTCTTAATCGGAAAACTTCCCGACGAATTACGAATCAAGAACATTGAATCGCTTGACGCTATCGGACTAATAAAACGTGTCCCCATATTCAGCAGTGAGGCTGAAAAGAGTCGCAATGCCTTTTACTCGATAACCCGTGTTGCGTTAAGTTCATGGACTCGGGGTAAGGGCAGAAAGTTTGTGAACGATCCCGGCTTCCGTGAAAAGTATGAAGAACTATTACGCGCTGACGAGTTTAACCGGGAAACAATAGCGTGGTATCTAGGCCAAGGCTTTATGGAGAAATATTTGCCCGAAGCTCCGTATATTGCGTTTATTTGCGCTGATGGAGACAGAATGGGTGCGGCCCTCTCAAGCATGAACACGGCTGACGAACACAGAAATTTTTCACAACAGCTTTCTAAATTTGCTCTGGCTGCTCGTAATGATGTCAAGGTTAATAATGGCGTATGCGTTTACACTGGCGGCGATGATGTAATGGCGTTTATGCCCGTTGATAAGGCTTTAAGCTGTGCACGTGCTCTACATGATTCGTTTGCTGAAATAATGAAAGATTTTCCCGGCACGTCTTTATCTGTCGGTGTCTCAATAGCTCACGCGATGGAGAATCTCGGAATGCTTCTGGATTATGCGCGAGAGGCTGAAGGAATTGCGAAAAA
>CAJOGG010000273.1 GCA_905234205.1 uncultured Synergistales bacterium
TCTTAAGACCGTATTTTACTTTATTGCTTGTAGGCATTAATTATCCTCCTCATAAATAATTTCAGTGGTATAGAGCAATTCGTACAGCTTCTCATCGGGAATCCATACTTCGCTCTTGTCATAAAATAGGTCATGACTATCTAATACCACCTCAACCCGTTTTTCCAAGTTAGGCTGCTTTCTATCGGTATACAGTTCTAATTGGAGCTGATTAATTTTCTGATAAACCTTTCCGTCTGCTGAAAAATTGTTTGAACGCGGGAATAAAAATACTAAAAATGGAGGTTCAGGGGATTCACCTTCTGCAAAATGGTCATAAGCATATGGCAAGCCCATCTCCTCCACCATTGCAATAACTTCTTGATAAGTCATTCCGTTAATGCATTCCGAATATCGTCTTCAAGTTTCTTAATGCCCTTAGCCTCAGCCGGAGCTATGTGAGGAAATTTACGAGAGCGATTGCCATTTCTAAGCACATGCCCAAATTCAAGCAAATGAGTCAATCTGTAATGAGGCCATGAATAGACCGTGGCAAATACACCACCTAATGAACTCCCCGTGTACTCGATTTTCCAAGATTTAGCGTAATATCCGTATCTCTTGGGGGCGTGCTCTTCGATTTCTTTCTTCACGAGTTTTGCAGAATCACGGACAGCCTTCGAAACTTTCTCTTCCACATATTTGCCGTAAAGGTTTAAGTGACTCTTAACCTCGTCCGCCAAATTCGATACAGAAACGATCCTAGCCATTATGGACGTCACCTCCCGCATAAAATCTTTAGGGATTTCCTACTCCAGTTCATCATGTCCACAGACTCTATCCCGTATAGTTCATCGTGAAATTTCACTCGATATTCCGTTGAATTTATGAGCAAAAGTTCTGAACAAGCGCGAACCTCGAATGTTATCGAACGCTCGTCCTTGGTTACAACGTCGCCTGATTCATTTTTGGGACGGGTATCGACATAACACCAGCACGTGAAATAATCCTCCCAACCCTGAATACGATTCCCGAACTCATCAGAGCTTATTGCGTTTTTCTGAAACGTGATTTTCTCGTTTAGACGGTCAATCACAGTATGCCCTCACGTACAGAGAACAACAAATTTCGAAGAGTTATCATGAGTTCATGATGATCGGCTTCGTCTCGGTGCTCATAGAGATAACCTACCGTGTAATACACAGCTATTTCCATTTGGGCACGTAACCTCGTTAAATCTGGCGTTGCTTCAGTCTTAGCTGCTTCCCAGTTCTCCTCAGAGACTCTCCCAACAGCTTTGACAATCGCTTCTGCAGACGGAATTAAGCCGCGGATAAACTCGTCATCATCGCAAGAACTCACCCGCAAATAATTCTTCACATTCTCAAGCGTAATCATAGGTAAAAGAAACTATCCATTTGCCCCTAACGCAAGAACCTTCACAGCTTCAGGCTGTACCAGTTTTCCGTCTACACGCTGGGTTCCGATAAAGGCCACCTGGTCATTCACAGCGTAAAGCTCATTCAGTCGCTTAAGGGTGCGAGTCGTTCGGTCGCCGATCCAGTAATATGAGAAATCCCCGAAAAGCATAATCTTTTTACCAGCATCATTTGCGGGAGTTCCTGAAATTGCAGGCATATAGGTGCTTGTCAGAATCTCATGTCCAAGAAGCGTATCAGGCTTTCCAACCTCAAGACCAGGTTTCCAAATATACTGTTCGCGTTCATCTTTGAGGAGCATTAACTGAAGCATTACAGTTTCATTGCATAAGAATTTAGCCTTACTACGGTATGCCCCACCAAGCGTGTAGAAAAGTTTATAGACGTCGTCAAAGCTAATTGCTGCTGCACTTGCAGTTGATACTGACGGAGTCGCCAATGTGGTAAGGATTCCTGTAGGTTGGCTAGGAGTTACGCCAGGATTACTGGAAGGCCCAGTGCCGTTGATAAATGCGTTCTCTTCTGCGTTTCCAAAGCGAACACCGAATCTCTTCGCAATATAAGAGGCAATGTCAAAGGCAGAATCATTCAAGAGCTCATTAGATACTCTGACCATGCAGGACAATTTATAGGCACTAAGAGTTGCAACACCGAACGACACATCAC
>CAJOGG010000274.1 GCA_905234205.1 uncultured Synergistales bacterium
TGATGGCTTGCGGCGAGGCGATGAAGCTGGTTTAGTGTTTGGTCTTCGATTGATAAATTAAAGAGTTTCTTCATCTAATTTCTGTTCCTTTCATATAAAAATATGTGAAGCATATGGAATGCCTCAAATATTTGTTATGGAGTTTTATTATTAAGTACTCTAATCAAGAAATCACGCGCTCATGTGTCGAAAATTATGTTTTTAATTTGATATAGATATAACTATAACGGTAAAGGTCGCTATTTGCCGGCGATACGACCTTTATCTAATTTAATTGCAGGAGATGATTTATTGAGCGTTGAAGAGCGGGTTGAACAATGGGAGAAGTATTGTGAAATAATATCTAAGTTATATTCTGAAATCGAGGATATATTTAAGCCGCATTATTGGTATGACGGGCATTGGCAGTATCACGAAGATTATTACGTTCCTGACGAACAAACGCCGCATTTACTGAAGCTCTCAGAATTATTAGCTAATGTGCTTAATTTCGTAAAATCGTATTTGAACGAATTGCAAGCGCAATATGCGCAAGAATGTAACGAAAGGCACAACGCTGAGATAGCTTTTGAGGCTTGGTGCAGAAATCTTTGTCCAAAATTAATGTGCAATATTCCAAGATATTTGCGTTCGCCGTCATTTGATGAATTTGAAGTATTTAACGAGGTCGCTGAATGTCTTAAAGTAGGTTATATCAGTTACGAGGCAACGCAAGAGGCGATTAACGAGTGGCAGACAACGATGTTGAAGAAGTCGGCATGATTGGGAGAAGTTTTGATAATCTGAAAAATATTTTGCGCACAGAAATAATCCGAGCGTCCCTTGAATTATCGGGGGACTTTTTAATTATGAAAGGAGAAATTTTTATGAAGAAACTTTATGATTTAGCCGTCAAAGCTGGTAGTTATTCGACAAAAGACGGCAACGAGAAAGCTATATGGCTCAACATCGGCGCAGTATGGAATGGTAACGACGATACAGAATTTATGTTGCTCAAAGCGTGGTTCAATCCCTCCGCAATCGAGCGCAAGAATGGTTCAGACTGCATCAATGTCGCAATGTTTGAGCCTCGTGATGATCGTAACGGCAGACAGGAAGGGCGTTCAGATGATGTCAACAAAGACGACGAAGCCTACAAAAACGCAGGTAACGGCGAATCAATACCGTTTTAATCGAAGTTAAAAACGTATATGCGAATGACGAACAGATTGTATTTGTCATCATTGAGTAATAACGATGGCTTGTCTGTCGTGGCGTATTATGACGAATGACGTTCATGACATTAAGGAGGTTTAATATGAGAAACATTACTCATCAGTTCATTATCTTTGTCGGCGGCAATCGCGGCAGTAAAGAATACATCACCGAAGAACACGCATATTCCGAACAGTTTGCAATTAAACGCGCTCAGGAACTTTCGTTGCTCTATCCGCTCTCAGAGGTTTTCGTGGAGCATTGGATTTTTGTGCGCTCAGCGAATTTTCTCACGAGCGGATTTTACAAGGGGAAAGTGTTTCATTTAACGCGGGAGCGTGCCGCATGAAACGTTTTAGGTCTGAATGGCGTAAAAAGTATTTGAAGCATTTACTCGTCCGTTACCGCAAGAACATTCAGAGTTACAGGGAATATCTCTACTACCTCGCAAATCCCTACGGATACGTTGACTGAAAGGTTGTGATACCAAAATCAATATCGCGCTCATTAGTAACTGTTTACGCAGTTTCCGAACTCGCCGAGTGTTACCAGCACTCGGTTTTTATATATTATATCAGGAGGTTTACAAATGAACAATAGTAAAGTTTTACGTGCTTCAAAAATTGGACATCCTTGCGAACGCAACCTTTGGTACTCAGTCAACGGCGCAGAAGAAGCGACGAATGAAAAATCAAAACGTATTTTTGAACTTGGAAAACTTCTCGAACCCGTCATCATAAACTGGCTTCGCAACGACGGCTGGAAAGTGCGCCGTAATCCGATTGATGACAGCAACGAAGGTATCTCTCTCAGTATTGAAGTCAATGGCGGTACAATCTCAGCTCACCCCGACTGCCTGATTTCAAACGAGGATAGCGGAGTAATTCTC
>CAJOGG010000275.1 GCA_905234205.1 uncultured Synergistales bacterium
CCTGAAAAATCTCCCGCGCCCGTAAAGCTGTTGAAGACACACGCAACGCCACAACCACCAATCAACATTTTGACGGCCTTTATTATCGTGGTCGGAATAACGTTCATGATAGAGCTTGTGTAGATAATCGGTGTCTTGAGTTTCGGGAAGGGCATTCAAGACTTCAAGACGCTTTTTCGGGTCAAGTTCAGCGTAATAATTTTTCAGGCTTAAATCAATTTCATACATTATAAATTACATCTGCCTCATACGGCCTTAATTCGCCAAATTTTTGTCCGTCCTCATAGTTGGAGATTAATACTTCACCTTCTGGAATGGACAGCGAAATTTTCTCATAATCGCCGCTGAAGTTGCAAACTGTAATAAGCTTCTGGCCTTCAAACGTTCTTTCATAGGCTAAAACTTTTTCGTTCCCTGTGTCAAGAAATCTAATCTCACCTTCAGAAATGACGCGATATTTTTTCCGTAGGCTGATTAATTTCCTGTAGTAGTTCAGAATCGAGTCGGGGTCAGTTTCTTCTGCATCAACGTTTATGCTAGTGAAATTGTCGGGCAACTTTAACCATGGTGACGCGTCAGAGAATCCTGCAAAATTTTCGGCGTTCCATTGCATTGGGGTGCGTCCATTGTCGCGCGCTCTGTTGGCTAAAACTTTCAAGGCTTCGTTCTGACTTATGCCTCTTTGCAAGAGAATGTTGTAGTAGTTTATCGCCTCAACGTCGTCGTAATCGTCAATGCTTGTGTAATGCGCGTTGGTCATGCCGAGTTCTTCCCCCTGATACACATAAGGCGTCCCACGTAACATATGAATGAACGTTCCCAACATCTTGGCCGATTGTTTCCAGTATTGTCCCTCGTCACCAAAACGCGAGACGATTCTAGGCTGATCATGATTGCACCAGAAAACAGCGTTCCAACCGCCGTGCTTTGACATTTCCTCCTGCCACTCTTTGAATAACTCACGCAACTTTCTCAAGTCTGGAGGCATTAACGACCATTTATCGCCGTCCTTGTAATCAACTTTCAAGTGATGGAAGCTGAAGCACATCGATAGCTCGTGATTGTCAGGGTTAGTGTAACGTATGCAGTTATCAAGAGTAGTGGACGCCATTTCGCCGACGGTTATCATCTCTTCAATGCCTGTATCAGTAACAAGTTCGCGGATAAATTCATGAACGTGGCGGCCATCTTTGCAACACCTGTGAGCGCTACCAGCAGGAAGGCCAACAAATTTTTCCGGCTTTGAGATTAAATTCAACACGTCGAATCTGAATCCTTTAACGCCTTTAGCTTTCCAGAAGCGTATTACGTCCTTGAGTTCCTCACGAACTTTTGGGTTCTCCCAGTTTAAGTCGGGCTGTGCAGGGTCGAACAGATGCAAATACCATTTGTTGAGGCTAGGCACATATTCCCAAGCAGGCCCACCGAAACTCGCAGTCCATTCTACAGGTGGCTTCTTTCCTCCTTCGAGTCCGTCCTGGAAAATGTAGTAGTCCATGTACTCTTTATCGCCAGCTAAAGCTTTCTGAAACCATTCGTGCTTGTTGGAAGTGTGATTGAAAACCATATCGAACATAAAGCCGATCCCAAGCTCTTCAGCGTCAGCAATCATTGCTTCACAGTCCTGCATGGTCCCGAACATAGGATTAATGTTTTTGTAGTCGGAAACGTCGTAGCCATTGTCAATCATGGGGGAACAGAAGAAAGGAGTCGTCCAAATATAATCAACGCCCAAGGATTTTATGTAACGTAACTTTGAGCGTATTCCGTTCAGGTCTCCTATTCCGTCTCCGTTTGAGTCGCAGAATGACTTCACGTAAATTTGGTATACAGTGCTATTTTTGAAATTGTTTCTCATGTTTTATTCAGCTGTTGATATTTTGGTCTTGCCTGATTCACAATCAATTCCCGCGTTGAACGTGAAAGTCTGATAGCCCGCGTCATTCGTGATTACCATCATTGTTGTTAGAGGGTGGCCGGCCGCCTTTATCTTTTCTGGATCAAACGTGATTAACTTATCGCCAGCTTTGACTCTATCGCCTTCCTTAACGTGAATCGTGAAGCCCTCGCCCTTCA
>CAJOGG010000276.1 GCA_905234205.1 uncultured Synergistales bacterium
TAATTCGGTACAGTCTGAGACGGAACGCAACATGCTCGACATTCAGGGCGAAGATGCCGCAGATTACGTTGTCGGACACTACGGGGACGCTCTCAAGGGAATGGAGTACATCGTGAATCTGGCTCTGAGAGACCCTAAGGCTGAACCGAGGGTGAGAATCGACTCCTGCGGTTACCGTGAGAGGAGGACTAAGAGCCTTGAACGTTTGGCTGAAGCTACGGCCAGGCAGGCTTTGAAGTACGGGCGGCCTATGAGGCTTGACCCTATGGCTTCGTGGGAACGCTGGGTCATTCACACTACACTCAAGAACAGGAACGATGTAACGACCGAATCAGTCGGCGAATCTCCGAACAGGAAAGTCGTAATAATCCCGAAGTTTGAGCCTGACGAAGTGAGGACGCTCGGGCCTGCTACTATGAGATTCCGGGCGCAGAGGGAACGAACCGAGCGAATGAACAGCAACAATAATCCGCCGAGAAACCGTTACCCCCGCCGAAGAAACAGAAGAGACAGGGACAATCGGGACAACATAGAGTCTCAAGAGTGATAACAATTTTGCCCCCCTTGCGGCTGTGAGGGGGGTATTTTCATAAAATAAAGCGTCGGAGACCCGCGACTTTAGTCGTGGGAGGAGACGCTCTTTGTTACTTTTTGTTGACTTTCAATGTAAATAAGATATAATATTTTTGTTGAAATAATTTTAGAAAGGAGGTGCAATCAATGCAAAGCCTCACAAAAACTATAAAACTCCGCCTTTACACTTCTGCTGAACAATCTGCTATGTTCCGCCAAATGTCAGAGCAATATCGGGAGGCTTGTAATTTCGTCTCTCAATACATTTTTGACCACGATTTTGAACTTAACTCTGCTAAACTCAACAAAATACTTTACAGGGAAGTCCGTTCCAAATTTGGGCTGAAGTCTCAATTAGCGCAATCAACATTCCGAACTGCTACTGCTCGTTATAAAACTACACAGACACAATTAGCACAAAAACCTTATCGCTACAAAGATCAGCAAGGCGAATATCAGAGCATTACTCGAACACTAGAATGGCTTGTGAAGCCGATATTATTTCGCCGCCCGCAATGTGAGTTAGTTCGAGATCGTGATTATAGCTTCGTTGAAAACAGCGACGTGCTTTCAATCAATACGTTAGACAAACGCGCTAAAGTTAGATTCGCTGGTGATTTTTGGGCAGAATACCTTGATGGCTCGTGGAATTTGGGCTCGGCTAAACTGCTCAATCTTAAAGGCATTTGGTACTTGCATATTCCTGCTACAAAAAGTTTTGAAGAATTTAGCAGAGAGAATGTCCAGCATGTTGTAGGAATTGACAGAGGCTTAAGATTTTTAGCTGTAACTTACGATGAACATGGCAAAACAGAATTTACACGCGGCAAACAAATACTTCGTAAGCGTCACAGTTTCTTGAAAGTACGCCAGCAACTTCAAACAAAGTGTACAAAATCAGCAAAGAGAGTGTTGAAGAGACTTTCTGAACGAGAGAACCGCTGGATGAGCGATGTCAACCATTGCCTGTCTAAGACACTCGTTGAGAAATACGGTTCAAATACACTTTTTGTACTCGAAGATCTAACTGGTATATCTTTTGAAGAAACGAATCTTAATCGAGGCAGTAAAGCCAATAACGACTTGAGGTCATGGGCTTTCTATCAACTTGAGCAATTTCTAGCTTATAAAGCACGTGAACGGTGCAGTGAAGTTTTGAAAGTATCTGCGCGATATACGAGCCAGAGATGTCCTAAATGTGGCTCTATCAGCAAAGAAAATCGTCATCACCATACGCATGAATATATTTGTACGTGTGGTTACCGCTCAAATGATGATAGGATTGGCGCAATGAATATACAAGTTTTAGGTACGCTGTGGATAAGCGGTGAAGACCGACCGCATTTTGAAAAAGCAACAGCTTGCGAGTAATACTTGTGAGCTAAACGGGCGAAAGTCAGCCGCCCGATGATGTCTGACCTACGAGGGAGCTTAGGCATTTGAACCTCGCTAATCGTAAAGACGATTTATGGTATGGACAAGCCCGCGACTTCAGTCGTGG
>CAJOGG010000277.1:0-2068 GCA_905234205.1 uncultured Synergistales bacterium
ATAAGATTTATGTAATATTATTGAGTAATCATTCTTCAATTCTTGTAGCTCTTTTGCCATCTTCAAAAGGCTTAACTGTGTTTCAGGTGTACAAGCATTGCATATATAGCACAGCTCCTTGATATAATGCCTGTCATTCAACATATTCCCTATACCTTCTCTTAACCATCCTTCGCTGGCATTAAACTCAGAGTAGCTAAGCCTGATGTTCTTATCGGTCAGATTATTTACCCCCGTTCAATCATAGACAGTGAGGTTTGAGTAAGTCCGATTTGCCTTCCCAAGTCAGCTTGTTTCAGCTTCAATGCTTTACGTAAAATCCTTATTAGTTCATTTATTCCTGTATTATGTCTCTTTATATCAGGATAATATCATTTTATATAAATATAAGATTTATTATGTAATTTTGTTACTGGATAATTAGGTGATAGCATAGATTTATTCAAGAAAAGAGGCTTATACAATCGAAACATCGGAATATATCACATCACAGTTTGAGATAGACGCTCCGAGTTCTTATAAAGCAATGAAGATTATTCCAAGAAAATATTATGATTATGAACTGATAGTAGAGAGCAATTCAAGCCCAAATGTAACACTTAGAGTATTGCGCTCATGAGCAAGGGGTTGCCCCTATTAATCGGTGATGTCGGTATAATTAACGGCGTACTCTAAAATCATGCTGATGAGTTCATTGGGTGAGCGGTTGCTTTTGATTGATAATTCCTCAAGGGCATTAGCTGTTTCATTCCTAATGCGGACAGAAAAATTTTATATCTGTCTTCGCCTCGTGGTTTAGATTTTTTCGGGATTTTTATTGGGCTTCTTCCTTCAACGTTTTTCACATCTACTTCATTTTAGGTTTGTAACGTGAGGAATGATATACCAATCATTTTTATTGTTCAATATGTAGACTTTATTGTTAAAAGTCGGCTGGTACAACGATCGTTCAAGTCGTAATGCTTTTCAACAAACGGCACAGCTTATCGCTGATTCTTACTTAGAGATATATGCTGACTATGGCAAAATAGATAAATTCGTTGAAAAAGGTTATGAAGACGGGCAAAAGCTAATTAAACACGGTTTTATCCTTACTGTTAAATAATCATTAAATTAAAATGAAGGGTATGAGAATAATCGAGAAGTTACATTCATATTTGGGGGCGAGTGTATTCAATTACTACATAGAGAAGGGTATTATTCCAGTTTCGCATCTCTTTGGGAGTTTAAATGTTGCTACGATACGCCTTAGTCTTTACGAAGAAGTGAAGGATATATAACAGATGAGATAATAACTTATCTTCACGAGCAAACGCGCCTATTATAAAGAAACTTTAACTTTAATATAGTAACTTAAAACCTGTACAGCATAGCAAGAGGAATAAAGTGGCATTCTAACCATATTAAGCCTATAAATGCTAGTAACTGTAGGTGTTTATAGGCTTAGGCCGTGGTTTTGTTCCCTTACGCTTCACCTGTCCCAGATTCACATACCTAACACGTTTACGCCGATGGAGGAGATCATAGAGGCACTTCATTATGTTGTGAAGTCCTGCAAAGCCAAGTATATTGTTCTATGCTCTATAGACATGCAGCAGTTCGAGCGTCTACAGAACCAGTATACCTGCTCTACCTTGAGGAAGAACATGAAATGCTACCCCTCTGCCTTGATAGGAAGGTGGGTGTGCTGTCTTGGCGGCCTTTTGCTGGCGGAAGATACGCTCATCCGTGGTGAACTTAGACAGCCTGCACAAAGATTGACGTAGTGCCGCTAATGGCCTGAACGTAGAAGACAGCTTCTACAAGCGAGTCGTGTAACAGCATAGTACAGATGTTGGTGGGCAAGAATTGTAGAATGGTTAGTTATGCTATCATGTCTGCTGGTATACTTTGGAATTATTTGCATGAATTTACTCAACAGTACTCATATTCCCAGATGTTGACAATAATTTTAACGGGGCATAAAATATCACGCGTTCCACAGATAGTACAAATATTAAGGGGCTGTAGCGCAGTTGGGAGCGCGCGACATTCGCATTGTCGAGGCCGGGAGTTCGAATCTCCTCAG
>CAJOGG010000277.1:2088-3434 GCA_905234205.1 uncultured Synergistales bacterium
ACCGACGAAATATATAAACCCGTTGTAAAGCGGGTTTTTCTGTTATTATTACTCCTAGAATAACCGAATAAATCAGCTCAAAGCCTATACATGACTGTACAAGAAATCGCACAACGTAAAACAGGAGTGTTTTTATAAACGCCCATTATAGCAGTGGTTATGTAAAATCTTAGGAGTACCTCAGCTTCTTCAGGTATACGTTATCCGCCACTCTGTCCCGCTCCCGCCTGATGAAGCAACTAGAGCAATCATAATCTATTAATATGTCTAATGTTCCATCGTGGGTACAGGTAAGAGAAGTATCATTACTAGGGTCATAAGTGCCAACGACTTCGCAAGTCTCAGGATTAATCTTTATCAAGCCTTCGCCCTTACGATATATCAGAACTATATTACTGCCCAGCTCCGCAATTCCAGATAAAATATAGTAATCATCGTCGTCATCATATTCAGATTCTCTGGGGATAATTCCGCTCGCTAAGGTGCTGTGAAGTCTTGGGGATCATAGACTGCTATATGTCCATCTCCCTCTGAAACGAAGAGTCTAGGGTTGCCGTTATGTGTGAAGGAATAAACTTGAGAAGCAGAAATTCCTTTGTCCTGAGAAACTCCCTGCGCGTTGACAATGGTAATCGTTCCGTTAGAAGCCACAGAGTCCCAGTTCTTGATAGTGTACGCAAGATCCGCAAAAGCTGTCCCCGCAGATAAGTACCGTTAGGACAATTAACGTACAGGAAAAAAGCGCAACAAACTGACTTGACTTAGTTTGAAATTGTAGCTATCCATAATTTTAACGTAAAGCTCCTTCCTGTGTATTTTATTGGAATGCGCGTATTATTGCGCACAAAAATTCCCCTGCCTAGTATTAAGACAGGGGAGAATTATTGATGAGGTTACGCTGTTGAACTTGCTGGCCTAAGCTGCGCGATTTCGTGCCATGTACTGCACCGTTACGACAAATCCCACCAGCATTAATCCGATAAGGTCGCTCACTATGCCAGGCACTAACATACTCAGTCCTCCCGCACAAATCACTACACGCAGAAGCACGTTCATCTGCCCGAACAGATACCCGTTCAACGCCGCAGCTACCCCGAAAATTCCCAGCAATGCCGTCGCACAGATTAACACTATCTCGCACACAACTAGTATGCTCGTCAGCATTGGCCCAGCATTCGCAATCTCTATGATGGGCTGGACGTTCTCGAACAGCATCGCAGGAGTGAACGCGAAAATGTACGGCACGATAAATGCAGCAATCGCTAACCGTGTCGCGTTAAAAGCCGTCTTCATCGGCGGAGCTTTTGCAATCGCACTCCCTGCATAGGCCGCTAACGCAACGGGTG
>CAJOGG010000278.1 GCA_905234205.1 uncultured Synergistales bacterium
AGCATTCCGCCTAATCCACCAAACGTGGACTCTTTTATGTATGGTTCAATCGAAATATTTTGCTTGCATGTGAAGTTTTTCGCGAAGCCTAATTTTCTCCTGTCCTCCGTCAACATTCCTAAGCCTTGTTTTATTGCTGCGTAAGGTTCATGAATTTGAAGCTCCTTACCCTTGAGGAAAACTTGGCCCGAACTTTTTGGCACTGCTCCGAAAATTGCCTCCATTGTTTCAGTGCGTCCAGCCCCAACGAGTCCAGCAAACCCCAAGATCTCGCCTTCATGCAACTGGAAAGATATGTTCTTGCAAGTTCCATCAGAGCGCGAAATATTTTTAGCCTCAAATATAACGGGATTCTTCATCAGCTCTTCAACGCTTTGATCCGCAAAATATGTGCCCTTAATCTCACGTCCAACCATCAACTTTATAATTTCATCAAGCGATAAATCTTTGGCCGGGTACGTTCCAACGTAAGTACCGTCTTTCAAGACCGTGATACGATCGCCAATGGCTTTAAGCTCCTTCATCTTGTGAGAGATATAAACGATCCCGCAGCCTTGTGCTTTAAGTTCACGAATGAGTCCGTGTAATCTCTCAACCTCCGAAGTCGTTAATGAAGTTGTAGGCTCGTCAAGAACAATGACTTTTGCGCCAGAGACAAGAGCCTTTGCGATCTCACACAACTGCTTATCAGGTACGGCCAAGTCCCCAACGAGTGTATCGGGGTCATGATGAATCCCAACTTGCTTTAAAATTTTCTTAGCTTTCTCCAACATGCCTTTGAAGTCAACGATAGATAGGCCAAGAAATTTTTTCGTGGGGAGTTTTCCGACAAACAAGTTCTCAAGAATAGATAGCTCATTAATCACGCTCAATTCCTGATATACGATTGCTATACCTTCTTCAACGGAAGTCTTTGTGGTAAGTTGCGAATATTCGTGACCATTGCAAATGATCTTGCCTGAAGTTGGCTGATAGACTCCGGATAAAATTTTCATCAAGGTAGATTTTCCTGCGCCATTCTCACCGACTAACACGTGAACTTCTCCGGGCATGATGTCGAAGCTTATTCCGTCAAGAGCTTTCACTCCGGGAAAAGTTTTCGTTATACCTACCATGCGAATCAATGGTTCCATGCGATGATTCATCCCTTTCATCGTGAAATTTTATGCTTTTAACAATGGATAAAATGAAATATAATTTACGCAAAATTTTTTGTCAACCCACCAAATTTAACAAGGAGGAAATTTTTTCGCTATGAAGTATGGAATTTACGCGCCATATTGGACTCACGAATGGACATCGGACTACGAGTACTACATCAAAAAAGTTGCTAAACTCGGCTTTGACATTCTGGAAATCTCCTGCGCCGCTACCCTCGAAAAATATGTAACTGACCAACAACTGCTTGACCTCAAAAAATGCGCTGACGACAACGGAATAATTCTCACGGCTGGTTATGGTCCCACAAAGCAACAAAATATTTGTTCATCTGATCCTGCAATCGTGAAGAAGGCGTTTGAGTTTTACGAGACATTGCTCCCGAAATTGAAGCTCATGGACATTCACATTTTAGGCGGCGGGTTATATGGATATTGGCCGGTTGATTACTCATTGCCCGTTGACAAAGCTGGCGACCTCGAACGCTCAATCAAGAACATGAAAATAGTTGGCAAGATCGCTGAAGATTGCGGAGTAGTTTTGGGAATGGAAGTTCTTAACAGATTCGAAGGCTACATGCTCAACACCTGCGACGAGTGTAAAGCCTTTATTGATGCCGTAGATAGTCCTAGCGTGAAAATCATGCTTGACACTTTCCACATGAGCATTGAGGAAGACAACATAGCCGCGGCTATACGTAAAGCTGGAAAAGATTTGTGCCATTTACATTTGGGCGAACGTAACAGAAAAGTGCCAGGTAAGGGAACAATGCCTTGGGACGAAATTGGCCAAGCTCTTCGCGACATAAATTATCAACATGCAGCAGTCATGGAACCGTTCGTTCTTCAGGGCGGCACAGTGGGCAATATGTATTCGTCCTTTTCCAGAAAGATAAACGCCGTCTG
>CAJOGG010000279.1 GCA_905234205.1 uncultured Synergistales bacterium
AATAGTCTTCCTTCTCAACCTTGAGTTTAGCAGGGCTACCATCTTCAGACGTAAGCGTCCAATAACGCCCATGTTCAATCACTGTGATGCCATAAACTGCTAAAACCACTTTTAAGTTTGCGTAGAATCGGTTTACAGCCAGCGGTTCAACGTTGAATTTGTTTGCCCACTTCTTGTACTTGCCATAAATTTCTGTTCGATAAATTTGTGGCGTGTCGCGAAATTCTGCAAGCTTGTCGTCTAAGAAACAGTACAGTGGGTTATTAGCTCTGGCAAAGTCAGTACGGAGTTTCCCCTGGTCGTCAGGCTCTGTGAAACCATTCTGTTGCATAAGTCTCTTCAACCCCTCTAAACACCACATGAAAATTCCTGATAATTCCCTGCTTAATTTATCCTCAAGCTGTGGGTCAATTTTCTTATCCTTTGAACCCGGTTTAGGATTTGTAACGTAATGCTGATCGAACGGCACAACAAGCCACCTACGGAGAAAACCAACGGATGTGTCTCTGGTTGTTGGGAAGTAGTTAGCGCACATCATTAGCTTTGTCCTTGGTCTGAATGAGAATGGGTCCTTGTGCTTGTACGAGTCTTCAATGATTTCTCCAGCGACAAGTTTCTTGAATACACCTTCGCCGCCTGCCATGTCATTCTCAACATCACTGGAGATATTTAACCAGGATTCTCTGAACGCCATTAGTCTGAAGTCCTTAGCAAATTTTGCCGGCTCAGCGTAAGACAATAGGCCCGCTTGGTTACTATTACGAGAATCTCCAAATACTTTGGCAATGATGGACGTAAATAGACTCTTACCATTTGACCCGCCGCCCTTGAGTATCAGGGCTTTTTGGAATCTGCAGTTTGGTATGAGAATATAGCCCGCAAACTCTTGAAGTAACTTCATATAATCACTATTCCCAGACATGACATCATGAATAAATTTATCCCACTCTGGGCATTTTGCATCTGAACGGAAGTAGTAGGGCAACAACTGAGAAATGTAATCTTCCGGATCATGCGGCAAGAACTTATATTCCCCAGTGTGCTCATTAATGTGAAGCGTTCCGTTGTAGAAAGACACCGCGCACTTCTTGTTCATGCCATTAATTAATATGTCACTGTTGACCAACTCATGAACCTTCAGTAATTTCAGAGTCGTTGTGATTTTTGAGCCTGTTGCGACAATGCCATACGCTGACTTAATATAGCCAAGTATAGTCGTGTCGTCCATACGCTCCCAAATACCTCTCTTTGTGTACTCGTAAAAGCCGACTTTCTCGTTGAACCTTATATTGTGTTCTTCGATAACTTTTCGCATATTTCATCTTCTGTCAACCCCTTTGTGGCTTCCTTACAAAGAGTCTGGAACCACTCCTTCGGGAAGTAACTTTTGAGTTGGAGCAGGACTTCCTGAATCGTAGACGCAGGCGTATAACTACACACCGTCTTAATGAAATTCCTGCACCTTTGAATAACCTCATCCCTTTGTTCGAGCGTCAAGCAGTCAAAGTCTTTGTTCGGCTTAATATACCTGACGTACCATTTCAGACCCTCGCTAGCATTACAGAGAACGTCCATAATGTTTCTGCCAGATTCACAATATTCAGCAACGTCCTTAACGTTAATGACTTGTGCAACCCTAAATGGAATCTGATTCTTCATTAATATTTCTGCGCATTTCACAGTTGCAGTGACGCCGGCTTTATCGTTATCAAAAGCAAGTACCACGAACCTAAAATGCTGCTTGATAACTTCAATGACTTCCGGCCAAAGTTTCCCAAAGTCAGTTCCGTTTGGAGCTAGGCAAGGTATTCCTAACTGATAGAAGTTCAGCCAGTCAAATACGCCCTCAGTGATGACGCAGTAAGGGCTGTCCTTGATTGTGTTGAGACCTAACGGAGCATTACGTAGGAATGGATAATACTCTAATGATGCTTTCTTGTATCGTGGTTCTGCGCAATTTCCGTTGTCGTAAGGAATAGACCTTGAGACAGTGTAAAGAATTTTCTTGCCCGCCTTGTCCCAATAAGGGATTCTAATTCTCCACTGACATCGAAACCAATCTTCAATGCCTTGATAGTTTCGTCAGTGATGCCCCTTGAGTGCAGATAATTTCTTGATTTGACTGCAATTGGCGTATTGTCGTTGAGCATTTTTTTGCTGAAGAGCTCAATGTCATTCATGAAAGTTTCTCTGGCGGATATTTGCTTCTTCACCGTCTCGCGAGTTTCTTCTGGCATGAGCTCCTGAATTGCTTTGCCCTTGTCACCGTCATACTTCATCATGGCGTATAGGTCTACGATGTCGCCGCCCTGCTGTGTCATGAAGTCGTACCAAGTGTTTGTTTCTTCGTAAATTGCGAAAGCGTCCTTGCCGTCTCCATTGCCCTTAGGTGAGTTAGCTCTCCAACTTCTGCCTACTCTGTGAAGCCTTATTCCTAATTCCTCTGCTACGTCTTTTATGTTGTATCTTTCTTGTACTTCCTTGAAAATTTCTCGTTTCTGCATTACAATCACCTCATGATTTTAAATGAGTTTTTTCCAATAATAAAGGGGGCAGGGAAAAAATGCAAGTCCTAGCCCCTAAATTTATACCAAAAATTTCAATTGATTTTTGTGGGTTCAACTTACTACAAATTGTAGGCAGTTCACTACCATTCTAATGGGCTGATTTTCATTTGTTTTAGTCCCTATCTGTTTATATTAGCGACGTTTTGAGCCATTGCAATTTCTTCACGAATTAGGCTGCGAA
>CAJOGG010000280.1 GCA_905234205.1 uncultured Synergistales bacterium
GTGTTCACTGCTGTACCATTATTCGGAATTTCGACTTAGCACAACACCCAGTGATATATATAACTTCATGATAACCCCGCTAGCGAAAGAAACTGCCTACGCTCTTCTCACTGATAACCCGGAGAATTTGTACATGACATGGACAGATATTAACGATAAAGAACGCCTAGGCATAATCATTGCTGGAGATAGCACGGTCTTTAACCGTTACGATAACAGGAGCCTTCGCGATAAATGGAGAATGTATTGCAATGAAATCCAGTATATACGCATGAAGCTTGAGCAGGCTAAACTGATAAAAAATTTCGGCAAAGCTAACGTTGATACACCCGAATTAAGCAGCGGAGGTCAATACTGGCTTATGTGATTCACAGGATACTTTGAACGAGTTATAACGCTTGATAAATTTTTCGTGGCCATTACGTTGAGATTTTCCCCTTCACCTTGACGAATGAATATCACTCCAACACCTTCAGGAATATTTTTCAGCAACGCCAGCGACTTTTCGTAACCAGAAGCCATAAACGCCGTAGCAAGTCCATCAGCTAAACTTCCATCACGTGTTATAACTGTAACAGAGAGCAAATCATTTAGAATCGACTCACCGGTCTTGTAATCAAAGAAGTGTGAATATTTTTTCCCGTCGACAATTTTATAGCGTTCATAATTCCCTGAAGTTATCACGGCTGTATCATTGACACTCAAAACTAAGGCCGGGGCGCCACGTGTGCTTAACGGATCTCTTACGCCTATGATCCAATTGCTTCCGTCAGGTTTCTTGCCTATAACCTGAACATTTCCGCCTAAGTCTATTAATCCGGATTCAACACCTTCAGATTTCAAGAGCTCTGCAATTTTTGTGCTCGCGTATCCTTTTGCAATGCCTCCCAAGTCCAACACGCAGCCCTCATGCTTGAGATATACGCTGTTGTCATTAAGTTCAAGGTTAGATATATCACTAAGCTTTATCGCCGCGTCAAGTTCTTCACGTGAAGGGATTTTGTTATCGGCTTTGTTGATCTTCCATAGACGAGTTATTGAACCTATCAACGGATTAAATACGCCTTCGCTCATTTTATGAAGCTTCAAAGAATCTTTTATGACCTCTATAACTTTTGAGTCCGCTTGAAATTTTTCGTGCCCTGCTTGTGAATTTATCTTGCCTATTTCTGATTCGGGATTATACATTGAAAGTTTCGCGTCAAGTTCGGCCAGCAAGTTGTAAGCGTCATTGAGTGGCTTATCAGTGTCAGAATAAATTTTCATGCTTATCAAAGTGTTCATGTTGAAGCCGGATCTTGTGAATTCAGACGCATGACCAGCATAAGATAAATACAACCCTGCTACAAGAATTACAGCTACGACAAAAATTTTACGTTTCATGAATAAATTTCACTCCTCACAAAAAAGACCCGGCGTAAAGTTTACACCGAGCCACCATGATTAGATAGTTCTTATTTGCCTTTTACAAGAAGTGCGCTTACAGGAGTCTTTTCGGGAGAGGCGCTTGCGGGATAGGCTGAAGGATTCTCAACGGCCGCGACTACACCTTTAAGAGCAGTGATTCCGATGTTGGCGCTGTCCTGTGCTACTGTGCCCGTTAAATTTCCGTCCTTGACTGATTGAATAGCGTCGGAGTCTCCGTCGGTACCACATACATAAATTTCGCCAAGCTTGCCAGCAACTATTACAGCCTGAATAGCTCCCATTGCCATTCCATCATTGCAGCAGTAACCATGTCATAGCCGTGTCCATAGCTGTCTGTCTATCCCAATCGCATGACTTGGCCGCAACGATATTCATTCCTGCTTCTCTGAAAGCTGTTTTTGCTCCGTTGGCTCTGTCCTCTGATGACTGGTTGCCAGCAAGACCTTCGATAACAGCAACTTGTGCGCCCTTTGCTAAGAGTGAGGCAAGATATTCGCCGCCCATGTGCCCGATCTGAACGTTATCAGAACTATCAAAGCCCACACAAACCGCACCTTGTCTTGTCATTTCATCAGCGTCAAATTTTTCGTCAATGTTCCAAATTGTTATTCCGGCCTCGTTGGCTTTCTTGACGCCCGCGATTAAGTTCACGCCGTTGCATGGAGCAATAGCTATACCAGCATAAGCCCCGGAGTTGATGCAGTTCTCGAGAATTGCTAGCTGTCCTTCGTAGTCAATGTCGCTTTGTGCAGCAAACATATCAACGTCAATGCCATTCTCTTTTGCGTAATTGGCTGTTCCGTCGTACATTGTGCGCCAGAAGTCGGAGTTGGTGGTCTTGAGGATCACGGCGTATTTTGCGGCCATGGCTGAGGAAGCAAAACTAACCAATAAACAAACGGTCAACACGATAGCTAAAAACTTTTTCATTTGTAACAAATCCTTTCATGAATGAATTTATTTGCTTGACTAAAAATTTAGCCTTAAAGCCTATTTTCTCGATGAAGTTGAGACGAGGTGATCCAACGTTACGGCGATGATTATCAATGCTCCCATAACTACCTTCTGCATAGAAGCGTCAATCATTAATACAGTCATTCCGTAGTTTATAATTCCGATTATGAGTCCTCCAGCAACAACGCCGGGAATTTTTCCAACGCCTCCGAAGAAACTCGTGCCGCCGATAATTGTAGCAGCTATTGCGAAAGTCTCGTAGCCAGTTCCTGCTGTGGGGGCAGCCGCGTTAAGTCTTCCGGTCAAAACTATTCCAGCAAGTCCCGCGCATGTTCCGGAGATCATGTAGACGATCATTTGATGCCTGTGAACGTTAATTCCAGAGTACCAAGCCGCTTCACGATTGCCACCTAATGCGTAAAGGTTGCGTCCGACTTTTGTCTTAGCTGTAACAAACCACAATACACATGCCGCGATTAAAGCTATTATTGCTCCGACCGGCAAAACTCCCCACAAAGTTGCGTTCATGAATTTTGAAAAGCCAGCAGGGAATCCGTAAACGCTTGACGAGTTCGACACGACCAGCATTAAGCCAAAATATACCGTCTGCATTCCCAACGTGATTATGAAAGGGTGGAGACCAGTTTTATTTATCATGAAGCCATTCAACGCGCCGATCATTGTGCCACATAACACGCCAGCTATACAAGCAAGTACCCAAGGAGTTCCCGCACGCATCAACAAAGCTGAACACATTCCAGTTAAACCACAAGCAGCAGAGATTGAGAGATCAATATAGCCAAGCAAGATAGCAAAGAACTCTCCGAGAGCAAGCAGGATATTTACGGCCGACTGACGCAAAATTTGTGGGATTGATGACGACGAGAACACCGAACTTGGCCTAGCTATAGCTAACACTACAAGCAGCAGCAACAAAATTGTAATCGTTCCGAACCTCTGCCAATAAGTAGCAAAGTTAAATTTTTTCTCACTCATAATTTATTAGCCTCCTCATTCACTCGTTGAAATTCTCACAATATCTTCTTCCGTAGCTGTCTTGCCCTCAAGAACTTGCTTAAGCTCTCCGCCATGGAATACAGCAATACGATCACACACCGATAATAATTCCGTCTGCTCTGAACTTATCATTAACACGCCCTTACCATGTTGTGAAAGTCTACGCATTAAGATATAAATTTCGCTCTTGCTTCCTACGTCGATTCCCTTGGTTGGCTCATCGAAAATTAACACTTCACTTTCAGCAGCTAACCATTTCCCTAGAATTACTTTCT
>CAJOGG010000281.1 GCA_905234205.1 uncultured Synergistales bacterium
TTAAGTTTGTCGTTAATGTTTCTCATGTCACTGTTGTATACGTCCTGCCTGACATATACGCTCATGTCTTGCGATTCTGCGCCGAGTGCTGCCGCTGATAACGTACAAATTAGCGCGAGTGCGATTAATAGTTTTCTCATGATTAGTTACTCCTCTCAATGTTAATTTTTGCGTCTCTGCCAATATTGCTTTGAGTGATATTAATTCCAGAATTATTCTCTTTTGTTTTAGCCAGCGCGTTAAATCCAATATTCAGCAATGAATATATGGCATTGATCTCGTCAATGTTTCCAGAGTTAGCTAATTTTTGCATATTTTCCGCGACTTCTCCCCAGTACGCTAGACCTAATGTTGGTTGTATAACTGGTGCTGCGGGGGGCACGTCATTCCCGTATAGTGCTGATACTGGTACTTGTAATGCGTCAGCTATCTTAGTTAATTCTGTGAATTTAGGAGCAGTAATATTCTTCTCCCATTTTCTTATCGTATTAGTATGAACTTCGATTATATCGGCTAATTTTTCTTGAGTTATATTAGCTCTCCTTCGTAAATATTTTAATTGTTCTCCTAGTGCCATTATTATTCACCACCTTAATTTATAAGAAATATACACTTTTTTGTTGCTTTTAACCAGTGATATTTTAGTAGGTAAAGCAATAGAAAAATGTTGCTTTGCTATTGACAGTGAAAATTTTTGTGGTAATATACCAACATAAAACAGTTGCTTTAATACATTTTGGAGGTGAATTATGAATATAAAACTGTTTAGAAAGCGACAAGGTATTACACAGGAAAAGTTAGCTGAACTTATGGAAGTTCATGAAAATACTATTCGTGCGTGGGAAAAAGGTTTATCAGAACCTCAAGCTTCTGATATTACGAGATTAAGCAAAATTCTGAACTGTACGGAATTGGAGTTATTGAACGGGCCACGCGACGGCAAGATCGAATTGGTTGTTTCGTGGAATTGGGAGGATTACAAGAAAGGAGAAATCAACATGTTTGATGAGAAATTTTTAATGGTACTTGGTACTGATGGACGCGTAGGACTTCAGGGGGCAGGAATGGTTACGAGCAAGGCAGCGATTGAAGAATTTTTGGGGCGTATACTTTCAGCAAAATTTTAATATGGAGAATAAAAATTGAGCGAATATATAAAGGTTGAATTAAGTAAGTTAAGAGCATTTTCAGGAGTTCTTTATGATGAGAACGGGAAAGAGATTATGTTTAACGGTAATCCATTTTACGTTCCAGATGACTATCTAATAGGTAATGACGAAGATTGTCAATCACTAAGGCAACTACATACGAGTATAAGCCAGGATGGTCTGTTGTCTCCTCTTCTTGTACGGCCTGCAAAAGAAGGAGATGGCTATGAAATACTCTCGGGTTATGGAAGAAAGAGAGTATGTGAAGAACTTGCAAAAACTAATCCCGAATTTGCCGAAGTTCCCGTAATTATAATAGAATGTGACGATGATACAGCAAGCTCAATAATCACGTCTGCCAATGTTCAAAGACGTACAGATCACTCTACTTGATACAATCAAATCTTGTGGGCGCATGTATTGGGCTTTACATCACCGTGGAAGAAAGAGCGACGATGGAGAAAGTGATGAAGTAGTTGCACAAATTACAGGATTGAAGCCACGAACTGTTCGTAGATATGCCTATCTTTTGAATTTGCCAGAGTCAATGCTACAACTTGTTGGAAATAAGAGTAAAACGCAAACTGGCGAACTGAGATTGGCAATGCACGCAGGAGAAGTCTTAGCAGCATTGAACCGTGAACAACTGGATGTAATTAGTAATGTCTTACAAGACAAAAACAAGACTATATCATTCGAACAAGCGTTGGCATTGAAGAAGCTGTGCAAGAATAAGCCTGAAATTACTACCGATGACGTAGAGCATATTATCGCTGTTGAGAAACCTCAGAAAGTTCTTCCTATTAAGAAACGTAAAATCTCGTTTGATGACGAAAAATTAAAAATGTACTGTCCTGATATGAC
>CAJOGG010000282.1 GCA_905234205.1 uncultured Synergistales bacterium
TTTGAGATCGTCAGGACTCACTTGTAACATTTGATTTTTGAGTCTGATTACTTGCGGTTGGTCAATGTAACGTTGATTGAGTTCAACAAGAAATCTCATGATCTCCCCGACTCCAGTTTCTGCGAACACCCTGACTATGTAGTCTATCCTTTGTTCGCTTGCCTGCTGTAAGAGTGATATACCCGTCGCTGTCTTGTTGAGACTGCTAGAGTCTGTGCCCTGGTTGTAACGAGTGCGACCCGTCCATTGCTCTAACGCTCCTTCCAGAGACTCAAATAATGGCATCGTCCACGGTGCTAACTGATTACTCGGGAACGGATATACAGCTATTCTGGGGTCGCTTTGAACCTTCACATACTGACGATTTTCCTGAATGTCCTTGAGGTCTACACCAGTGGGATTAATAAACCAGCGAGCGTTGTTAAGATTTACTGTGTTGATTAACAACTGACGCATTAACGCAGTCTTGATAGTCTGAATTTCTCCAACTATTTCACTTAACGAAAGGTTGGCTAAGACTTTGAAGGGATCACGAATTGGTGAGAGTGTAAATATTGGGACACGTCCATACTCATTCTCTGTAATTCTCAAAATCTCATCATCAACTACAGAAACTATTGCGTCCTCAAGTAACCCGTCGCCATTAATGTCAAGTTTAACGTAGCATTCGTAAAGCTCATATAAAGCTCGCGCTCCGTCTTCATCATTTGGTCGTTGGTCGATTTCGTCATTCAGTTCTGTCTCAAACGCTGAATAAATTACACTGTTACTGCCAGAATTTTCGATTGCACGTTCAACTGCTACTTGGTCATATAACCCATTCTGAGCTTGTCTTCGTAAGTGGTCAGCCGTCACTATCTGCCTGTGAGCTACAAAATTCGCTTCACTCAAGCTCTTTGCTTCTGGACTCCAACGCAGATCAGTGACTCTCACGCTTTCAATTACGGGCTTATTAACTTTCAATCGTCCTATGCGATAAGCAACCTGACAAAAGCCAAGCATATCAGGCTGACTAACTTGCAAGATTTCACACCATGGATCAGCTTGCAACATCATGAGCCTTGATTGGTCTGCATAGTCCATTTGAGCCTCGCCCCATTCTTCTTGACGGTCCCACCAAACTTTCACTGCTCCTAGGTTATACTGGAAAGCATCAACAAACCAGTCCCATAATACAAGAAAGCCTTTGTTTTGAGTCATCATCTGAAAGTTCACTAAATCCTTCAAGAGTTCTGCGCGTGGCACGTCCTCTTCATTGCGCCCTACAATAACGACAGCTTCATCACCGCCGAAGAATGAGTTCATTATTACTGGAATAGCCCACTGTACGACTGCCCAAAAATCAAAGCTCACAAAATCGCTCTGCTCTCCTGTATTCTTGAAACGATTCTTGTAATATGCCTTGTCAGCTTCATATATTTGGTGTCTTGTTCTTAGTAGAGGCTCTATTTTTGAATCATAAAAGTTATTAGCTCGATGAATATCGTTTAATATAGTCTTCTTAAATTTACCTGTGTCTACATACTCCCCGCTACTGGATTCCAATTATCGCCTAACCTCCCTTCTGAATATTTATGTGAAAATGGCGCCACTGTCATTTGTTCCATGTAAGCTAAAGCGTCAATAACGTCATCATGAGCGCCGTGTGGATACGCAAGCAGTTCTCCTTCAAGTTTGTCTAACCATGGTGCGTTACGCTTGAACCATACAGTCCCGACCGCAAAACGCGGCTGAATGTTATCTATACGAATTTCTTTCTTCTTCTCGGCTTTGAGTGGCTGAATACGGAAAAATACCCCGCGCCTTGGCATTTCCTTCTCTAGGAAGTGTTGCAATGCTGCTTGATAAGCTACAGTTTCAACACCTACGCTTAACGGGTGCCACTTAACTACAGCAGAGAATATCGCATCAATCGTAGTGCTTGGATCGTAGCGCCCATACTCAATATCAAGAACGAACCAATGACCCTCAGAATTTACGCCAACTGTAACAATCGCGGCATTAACTTTCTGACTTATCGCAAGGTCTACGGTCGTGTAAATGTTTAGCTTGCTTAAGTCTTTGATCTGATCGTAGTACTTGAAATAATCACGCTTGAATTTCTGACTGTCAGGGCTGATACATTCACACATCTTATTGCGATACCATATATCAGTTTTCCCTAATGCGGCCCATTCGTCGCGGTCCTTCTCTATTGAGGACACTGGCCATTTGCTAGGCCATGCGCTATTGCCTTCCGAATCAAGTATTGGTATTCGCCTGGCTGTGAAGTTAAGCCTTTCAGCATTCCTGATTACCTGCTCAATGATACAGCGTTCCCCCAAGTTGTTACCGATAAGAAATATTCGTGTGCTTTGTCCTAAAAAGTAGACATCGCTCAAGAACCA
>CAJOGG010000283.1:0-1210 GCA_905234205.1 uncultured Synergistales bacterium
ATACAGTTATTTACGTTAGGCTCATAAGGTCCTGACGCACATATTTCAGCAGCGTTTGCGATTCTGGCCTTGATGTTATCGAAATTACTACATACGTTCTCTACAAATTTCCCCTCGCGCAAAAATTCTGTGCTGGTCTTGACGTTTTCCGCTCCGGTTAATTCGTGCACTACATAGGCGTAAAATTCTAGTTGAGCATCATAAAGCTTCTGCGGGGCATTGTCTATGGAGGTTATCTTGTAATCAACGACGCTATTATCGTGCCAAGCGTCAATTGAGCCGGCTAGATTCGTGTTCTGATTCAAACGTACCATGAAGCTGTATTCACGCTTGAGTGTTTTATCATAGAGCAACTTTTTCCCACGTTCACTAGCAGCAAAATCTGTGAGCCACTTAAAAATGTTTGCTCTATTCATGTTATTCCGCCAAGGTCGCCTAAGAAGTCCGGGCAATCGTCCTAAAATTTCCCTGTCATATAACAAGTGCCGCAATTCCGACTCGTAGTCTTCAGTTTTTGGCCAGCGCGATAATATCCAGTGGGTTAGGCTTCCTGTATCTGCACCACCTGAAGAGTCTTCATCAACGTTGTGAAGTTTTTCGCTCTCCCATGAGAGTTCCAAGCCTTGTTTGTATTTTCGCCTCCATGCAAACGGGCACCATTCGAACAAAGCAAACGATGTCGCAGAAATTTGTCTCAACGAGTTTTTTGCGTGAATTATATTCAAAGGCGTCAACTCGATCTCTTCGTCTTCAACCTCAATTTCGGGAAATTCGCTCTCGTCAAGCTGTTCAACATATTCAGGAGCAAAAGTCTTGCAATTGTCTAACAAAAATTCCGTCCATGTATCTTTATGCGGGCTATCGTCTCTAGCATTAACAAGGCCACAAAATATCAAGCTGTCCTGGGCACGAGTAGCAGCCACGTAAAATAATCTCGTCTCTTCCTCCAAGTCTTTTTGTCGCAATAAAAGCTTGTTCCAATCGCCGGCATATAACTTGCTTGAAGTCGGTAGGGGAATTTCATCAGGTAAACTTGAGAAAACTACGCCAAGTTCTTTTGAAGGAGTAAGCAGGCCATAAGAATTATTGTTATGAGTGCGAGAATCAAATACTACTGTCACGGGATACTCTAAGCCTTTTGCGGAGTGAACTACGCCAATTTTTACTGCATTTTCGTTTTCGTCGTTCCATTCAGGCTCTTCAACGCTGA
>CAJOGG010000283.1:1276-3273 GCA_905234205.1 uncultured Synergistales bacterium
GGCGTGACGCAAATTCCTCAAGACTCTTAGCCTGTCTACTTCCCTGTAACATGAGAGCCATTTACGATCTTTATCGAATAAAGCCAACAGGCCCCCCGCTCCCTCATTCTCTCCAACAAGCGCAAAATATTCAAGCCGCGAATAAGCCTCTGGGAATTTATCCTGAATTAATTGCAACGTAGTGTAAGATTCTTTCACCGACGAAAGAGCCTCTAATGCTTCTTCTTCATCAACTCCAGAGAAAGGCGACAATAGCCACCCCGTTAAAGCGAATGTATCATTTATATCTGTAGCAACCCTCAACAAGCACACAGCGTCATTGACTTCACCGCGGCTGAAATAATCATTGCTTCGATCCTGTATAGTCTTTATACCAAATCTACTGAACGCTTCCTCCAAAACAGGGTATATATTTCGTGAACGTGATAACACCGCAAAATCTGAATACTTCGCCGGGCGTATAAATCTCTCCTTCTTATCCCATACAGTCCTACCCTCATTGACCCAAGTATAAATTTTCAATGCCAAGTTTTCGGCTAAGTTTTTTTGAGCTTCCTTAACTGTTCTAAGATTATGACGAGCAAGAAAAATTTTGAATGGTGGCATAGTGCCTCCGTCACGTTCTGGGCCAAGATGTTCAGCCGAAATTTTGTTGTATTTCAGTGATTTCATAGCACCAGATTTTCCAAGACCGTCTATCCACAATGAACTGAATATGTTATTGATCCTTAATAGCAGTTGCTCCCGAGTCCTAAAACTTCTATTCAGCTCTACAACTTCAGAATCTTTCATAGTTTGAGCAAATAACGATGGTTCAGCATGACGGAAACCGTATATAGATTGTTGAGGATCCCCGACTGCGAATAAATTGGTGTCAGCGTTCGATTGATTGATTAACGATTGAATCATATCAAATTGTAAGTAGTCAGTGTCCTGAAATTCATCAATTAATACGTGCTTAAAATTACGCTCAATGCCTCCATTGCATATAGCTTGTCGGGCTAAGCTGATCATGTCAGCAAAGGTCAAAAGGCCTCTACGATTCTTCATGTTGTCCCACATGCCCCAGCATACCCCGCAGAACTTCAACAATACTTTCCTCATAGCCAGTTCTTCAGGGGAAAATTCCTTTCCAAAATTTTGCGTAACGACCTGAAATAATTCTGGACGACTCTCCTTCCATTTCCCGAAAGTCATTCTAAGAATATTCTTGAGGCTCTTGAAAGGCTCTCCAGAAGTGCCACGAATTTTTTTGGCATTATCAATAACTATAGCTTCATAGAAATATCGTAAGTCCTCATCGCTGTAATGTGGTAAGTGATATTTTTGCCAGTCTAATAAAGTTTTTAGATTAGCGCCCGGGCCTGTGGATTTAGTATCAGGCGATAAATAAATATCCTCCCATACGTTCCAAACATCTTTCCATTCTTCCTTTAATATGTCCATTACTAAAGGCTTAGCACTCTCAATCAACGTATCATTCTCTGACCACTCAAGCATATTTTTACAAGTATTGCCCGCAGAAGCATGAAGTTCTATAGTATTTTGCGCTAAGTTGCTTAAAGTTTCAGCGCCCCATTTATTGACACTTGCATGTAGGTATTTGCTATCGTCTAAGAGTTTTGCGGCTTTCCTCAAATTTTTATCGCCATAAGCTTGGGCCAAGTCACTTAAATTTGCAAACTCTAAAGCATTCGTGATACTGTCCCAAAATTCCTGCGTTTGATTTACGGAAATAACTGATGCTCTTGGATCAATATCAAGTGATAAGCCAGACTCTCGAATCAATCTCGCTGCAAAAGCATGTATAGTTGATATCCATAAATCAGACAATCCCTCCAAAATTTCCTGCTTGCGTCCAGAAGTCTCGGCCTTTTCTAATTCGTGTCTGACTAACGTTTCGATTCTGTCGTTCATTTCTCCTGCTGCTGCTTCTGTGAAAGTCAAAGTTAAAATTTCGTTGGGCTTTAGTTCTTTATCTTCGAGCAAAAGTCTTG
>CAJOGG010000284.1 GCA_905234205.1 uncultured Synergistales bacterium
CCTCTAATTAATTTCGTTGCTTGGTTGCTGCGGCGGACGGCCGGGGCGGGCACAGCGGCTGATACGGGGAGAACGGAACCCAGAAGCTTTGAAGTATCTTCCACAGGCATGGAGAGAATTAACCGACTACATGTATCGCAAGAAAATCCCAACTGGCACTCTTAGAGAATTTGTGAAACGCGGAGGCGCATTGACTACGGAATGGGCTAAGGAGCTTGAGGACTGGCGCGACATTGACGAGTTCCAACACCTTCTTGAAACTAAGAAAGTGAACATTACAAGAATGCCCGCACGCTTCGTTCATGGTTATGTAAAAATGGCTAGTCAGTTCACCAACTGGCGAGAGGCATTGTTACGTTATGCTTCATTCCTAGCCTACAAAGACCAGATTGACCGCAACGGAGGCAAGCCGCAATTCTATGGCATGAGTAAGAAGAAAGAAGTTGACGTTATTGACGACGCTTGGGACATGGCTATGAAACTCTCTAACGAGAACTTAGGAGCATACGACGAGATTTCCCAAAACATGCAATGGCTACGTAACAATAGCGTGCTATCATTCGCTTCATGGCTTGAGGTCAATTTCACACGCACAATGCAAATGTACAAAAACGTCTGGACTGGCAACAGCTATCTTGAATATTACTTGCGGAAATACGGGGATGGATCAACTCGTGGCAGGATTCGGAGGCGGTGGCGACAAAAACGAACCACCCAAAGGCAACAGCAACGCCGGAGATTTTGACGAGGGCGACAATGACGGCTTACGTAAACTGCTACGTGGTCTTAGGAAAACTCCTACAGTAGCTATGAGAGTAGCTATGACACTAGCGTTATCAGCTCCGTTATGGATAATGTGTTCCATTGCAAATTGGCTCAATCCTAATGATAAGGAACTTCCCCCCAATGTACGAGCATGGTCACACCTTACCTTATGGAAAAATCAAAGAACTGGTGAAGTGTACTACATTGGTATGATAGGCTCTGCGGCAGATTTCTTTGAAACCGTAAACTTACCTGGGATTTATAGAGACGTGAAAGACATCATGAACGGCAGACAGACTATCGGCGGCATGATCTCAAACGCTGTGGCAAGTCCAGTGAATAAGCTAATCAACAACTTCAACCCTTATGGTAAGGCGGGATTAGAAATGCTATTCGGGAAGAGCTTATATCCTGATTTAAGAAACGCTCGCGAAATCCGCAGCAATCCTGAATACTTGGCTCAAACATTCGGCCTTGACTGGTACTATAAGAAATTGATGGGCAAACCCGCGGCTTCTTTCTCACATGGATTATTAGCTAACTCTGCTGACCCTAACGAGGCCGCATACTGGTATATCCAGAGCAAGAAGCACCAGTTCCAAGAGCAAGTTTTAGGCAAGGAGATTGACTCATACTCAACGACAAAACGCGGGGAAATGTTCCGTTACGCAAGGCAAGCAGCCTCATACAAGGACTACCCGAAAATGCGAAAGTATCTGCGTGAATACATAAAAGCTGGCGGCAACATGGAGACATTGAAAGCGTCTGCAAATACGTTAAGTCCGTTATATGGATTGAGCAAAGAAGAGCAAGCGCAGTTCGTGAAGTGGTTATCCAAGGAAGATAGAGCAGCGTTACGACGTGGCATGAGATATTCTGAACGTATCCGAAGCACTGTAGCACCCAGATAAAACAAAGCCCCTCCGCGTGAGAGGTTATTCTTACATTTGTGGACGAACATTCAATCGAGCGTTATTTTCCTCAATTAGGCGTTTTACATCTTCAAGCGTAAATGATGGTTTTGTCATATCTCGTATGAATTTTAGCAACATGGGAACAATTCCTACCAATGTTAATATGGTACTGAGAATACCTAATCCCCAATAAACAACTGTTTGCAAAACGTCTACTTTGTAATCCATGCCATCAATACGTCCGCTCAATCCTTCAATACGTCCAGATAAGGTTGCTATAGATTGAGCCAGACTATTTACACTATTTTCAAGACGATCTAATCTTGTGAATACTCGTTCAAAGTTTGAATTAATACTGTTCACTACTAAGACATTCACATCTTCCGATGTTGCAGCATAAGACAACGACGAATACAGCAAACTAATCAATAAAACTGACATAAACAATTTCTTCATCACTTATTTTTTCCTCCTAATTTCAGTTTGTTTAGGAAATCCTCACACAGCAACCTTAATTCACCTTTTAATCTAGCCTTATCTGCCTTGAAGTGTGCTAGTACTGTGGGGACTACGTTACCTCTTCTGTTCACTAACTGCTTACTGAACATTTCGTTATCTCGCTCAATGTACTGGAAAACATAATAATGCTGCCTCAAATATTCTAAGAACTCACTAGGGACTTTCTGCGGCTTTCCACCCCATACATCAACCATCATAGGAATTACTCCAAGCATATCTAACGTCAACAAGCTATACTTCTTCATTCTCAACTTATTAACATGTTTATTACATTCCTGTCTGTATTCTGCTAACATTTTTGTTAAAGCCTCAATTCCTATTAAGGAAAAATGATCCAATTTAGCAGGAACTACATAATAAT
>CAJOGG010000285.1 GCA_905234205.1 uncultured Synergistales bacterium
AGAGAATCCTGTGTTATTGTTGGCAGAAAGATTATCACAACGAACTCGAAGTAATGACTAAACAATTTCATAGCACAAGTTCTGGGGTTGACAACGTGAGAAAAAATCTAGACGCAATTCCTATGATAATGTCACAGCTTAGAGATATTGTTGTGGTGTTGGACAACGAAATGAAACAGAGCCGTGAAACTCTCAAAAGCCTGTCATCATTACGCAATAGTGCTACTGACGTATTCCCAACGATAAAACAAGCCTTAACGAGTCTCACTGAAGAATTAGCTGCAAGTATCAAACAATCAGTCAAAGAAATGGAACGCTCAACCAAGACTCAAAACGAAATCATACAGAAGCTTGGCGAAAATACTTTAACAATGGCTACAAATCTACAAACAGCATTAAAGCAGGGAGCTGACGAGGTACAAATGGTATTTGCAGAAGCGGCCGACAATATGAAACAATCTGCGCAAGATTCGTTTGCTACGTTTGACCATAACACCACAGAAAGTTTAAGCAAAGTGATTCAATATATGGGAAATAACTTGGCTGGCATTCACCAAAAAATTTTCGATGACTGTGAACAAATTCTTGAGGATATCAAGCAATTAGCACAAGAGGCTCGCGTAAACTATGAATGACAATCCTTGGGCTTCGATCTCTGACTTAATGTCAGGCTTAATGATAATATTCTTATTTATCTCCGTTGCCTACATGAACAACGTGAATATCGCAATAACTTGGGACAAGACGCAGGAAAAATTATATACTGACCTCAAGAGCGAATTTCAGAATGATTTAGCTAAATGGCAAGCGTCACTGAATCGAGAAACTTTATCAGTGAGATTTGATGAGCCTTCAGTATTTTTCGTGGCAGGCAGCGCAATTTTAACGCCAACTTTTCAGGAGATACTCAATGACTTTTTCCCGCGTTATATGAATATTTTACGCAAGTATCAGGACAATATCGTAGAAGTTAGAATCGAGGGGCATACTTCATCAGAATGGATAGGCGCAAAGGATAAACTAGATGCTTATTTCCGAAACATGCAGCTTTCACAAGATAGGACTCGTACAGTGTTGCAATATTGTCTTACACTTCCAGCAATTTCTAGCCATCTTGAATGGGCCATAAGCACTATCACGGCTAACGGACTTTCTTCAAGTAAGCTAATCATTAATGGCAACGGCCAAGAAGACCAAGCTTTATCTCGTCGTGTTGAATTTCGCGTACGAACAGATTCAGAAAAGCGTGTGCTTAAAATTTTGGAGGGAATACAATGAATTTAGAGCCAGAAAAATTATTGCAATCTCTTGCTGAACTCAAGACCAACATAAACGCTCCTGACATAATATGGACGCCTGAACTAGTAAATCTTCCAGAGGATATAATTATCTATGACCTAGCAAAAATTTTCACTGACGGCCCGGGAAATCTCATCGTAATTCACAGCGATAAATTTCCAGACTACATAGAACAACGACTGCTTTATATTCCGAAGTCTGGAGCTAGATTTCACTTTATGGAGTGCGACACTGTAAAAATGATGCGCAAAAAAGGCCGTGGAGAACGTTATGTATTTACGAGCAAGACCGATGGAAATTTCACTATATACAATAGTGACGGAACGAAGGCCGAAGAAAATTTGCTTGTGTGCAAAAATTGCTTACATGCTCAGAATTATAAGGGCTATAACGCATTACCAAAGAGTCGTCAAGAGAAATTTGTGCAAGATTTTAACATTAAAGAATTCTTTGGGAGTTGCAAACTTATGTTTAGTTCTTTACCGTTGAGAAATTCACATACTTTATTGAGCAAAGACGAATACGACAGGAACTGGCCTTCAATATCAAGAGCTTATCGTGCGTGTAAAGGCTGGTGTTGTGAAGAATGTGGCGTTGATTTAAGCGATCGTCATGAATTTCTTCACGTTCATCACATTAACGGTGTCAAAGAAGATATTAGATTTCAGAATCTCAAGGCGCTATGCGTATTGTGTCATTATCGGCAACCTTTTCACGGGCACATGAAAGCGTTATCATACTTTGAGAAAGCTAAATCATTTATCTTAGCGAGAAGACGCGAAATGGGGATTTAAGATTATATGCAAATAACTTTACTAGGAACTGGAAACGCTCTTGTAACTGAATGCTACAACACCTGCTTTATATTATCCGATGGCGACAAAAATTTACTCGTTGACGCTGGCGGAGGCAATGGAATATTACACCAATTAAGGCACGCGGGATTCAAGTTGCAAGATATTCACGAGATATTCGTAACTCATCAGCATATAGATCATTTGCTCGGGGTTATATGGCTAATACGAATCATGGCGCAATTAATGCACAGGGATAATTTTTCCGGCGACGTAAATATTTATTCCCATGATGAAGTCATAAATCTGCTTGAGGATATCACGAGAAAGTTATTGCTTCCGTATCAGGCGGCTTATCTTGGTCAACGCATTCACTTAATCACGGTTAACGACAACGAGACGCGAAATATAATTAATCACGAAATTACATTCTTTGATATTTATTCAACTCGAACTAAGCAATACGGTTTTACTATGACGCTTGAAGGCGAAAAATTATTGACGTGCTGTGGTGATGAACCATGCAATGCAGCTTGTGAATC
>CAJOGG010000286.1 GCA_905234205.1 uncultured Synergistales bacterium
AATCGCAACCATATCAAGTTCTTCATATGGCGTTTCAAAATCCGACGCAGGCACACACGAAGGCGCGCCATAAAATATGTCAATAGGAAGTCCCTGCGAAGCTTTGAACATGTATTCAAGGCCGGCCATTCCTAGAGCGTTTGAGATTTCGTGAGGATCAGCCATAACCGCGCTAGTTCCGTGTAATGCGACAGTTTCAGCAAAGGCTGGCGGAGTCATCATAGTATCCTCGATGTGAACATGCCCGTCAATCATTCCGGGGATTAGAACTTTTCCTTCAGCGTCAACATTCACAAGACCATCATAATTTTGCCCAACGCCCGCAATTCTTCCCGAGTACACGGCCAAGTCAGCTAGTTCGTATTCATGAGTGAAAACGTTTGCGATCTTAGCATTATGTACAACGAGGTCAGCAGGCAAATCACCACGAGCGACAGCAGCAAGTTTATTCATTTATTATGAAACTCTCCTTAATGGAAATTTTCGGTTAATTCTTTCATAAAGCTAATTCCTCGTCAAGTTTACAGATAATAGACGTACACTAATCTCCAATATTGCCGCCATTCAAAAATTCATCATGTTATAACACTTCCTAGAGGGAGACCCGGATGGGATACAGGGCTCATCATTCGACGGGGAACCGCCCTGTGGAAAGGAGGTGATCAGTTTGCGTAACAGTACTAATGCCAAAAAACGCAAGACCACCCAAAAAAAGCAGTGGCGTGACTTTCTTCCCAGGATCGATCATTTTGCCGCTGCTCTGTTCTGACTCGTTAGACTTGTTCTATTACTAATAGACTGGTTTAGCCACTAGGCCGGTGTAGTCTTCACTAATTAGGGGTTCAGCCATCTCCCTTTGCTTCCCCTTCTAGTTTCGTTCATTATTCACAATCACACATGCTATAATAACCTCAAGGAGGAGCTCCGTGTAGATTACAGGGACTACTGCTAAGGAGATACTCTCTGTGAAAGGGAGGTGGTTGGGGTGGCGAAAAAGAATACGACAAAGCGTCACTCAAAGCCGAACAAAAAACAGAGACGAATTACTCTCCGCTCTTTGAGTTACATCGTCTCCACAATCTACTCGGTTCTTCTATACGATAGGTTTTGCCGATAAAATGTAGTTCTCACAAAACTACAACAGGGAAAGTTACTCCTCCGAACTAACCCTGTTCTTAATTATATCACAGATACCGTTTCAAGATTTCCGCAGTCTTACCCTTCAGCGATTCCAGCTTCTTCTCCGCCTCATTAATTTGTGCTTCTATGGCTTTGACCTTATCCATAGCTTCGTCCTGTAGATTTCTGCTTGGAACTGTGAATGTAATTCCTTGTATTCTATCTATTGATGCACGATAGGAACGAGAAAAACCACGTTTTTTGCCTTCGATCTCCAATATATGAACAAGATAACGGGAATTTACTTCAGAAGTCTTACAACGCAGAACGCCGCAGTGATCCGTTGGATAAAATTTTACGTCTTTAGGCATGTAATTTGTCATCCAATCACCATCAATTCCCCATAACACTGACGGAACAGAAAAATCTGTAATGAGTAATTCATCAATGTAACCAAACGGTTCTTTAACATTTGCACTATACACAGGGATTTTTCCATCTTTAATAAGCTGGTTGTTAAGTACTCTTTTACCTATGGATACAACAAATTTATCGGTATCAACAAGTTTTAATGTCGCTAGAGTTCGGGGGGGTGCGAGAAATCACATCAAGCTCATTAAAAATTTCCTCTATCCTCTTGCGATAATCCTCAATCTTCATGCGCGTGGTGTTATACTCGTTGTCAAGGGTTTCACACTCGGTTACTATCTGCTGCTGAATGGTAAGAGGAGGCATTGGGATTTTGATCTGTTGTAAGTTAGAACGATTGAGTCCTCCTTGCGCTGAACCTGTCACGTATGATTTTAATAGAGCTTGGCCGATTGGGGATTGTAATATATAGAAAACGTAAGATTGAGTCATTATATTATCCGACCGTAAAAGAAATACATGCTCATTCAACATTGCCGGTTGTTGCGATAATTCGTCACGTACTAATGCAACTTTCCCGGTTCTCGCGCCGTCCTTACAGATTAGTATATCGTGCCACTTGACTCTTCCCTTCTCGTTTTTGTTGTAGAAATCGACAGGTACATACTTGGTTGAATCAAGACGCAAATATCCTGAAACGTTGTCAATATGTTCACCACCTAATGAAAGCACACCCGACGAAATTTGCCCTACCCCTCCTTCTGGACGTGAGCCACTCTCGATTACCGGGAAAATTTCAGCTATAGATTTCAATTCATATTTAGTGTCAAACGTTACTCGTGAATTAACAGTCAGACTCATAGCCTTATTAAAGCTCGTTCGTGAGAAGTCCAGCATGTCGCGAGTGTTCACGATTGAGGCATATTTTCGTCGGTCGTCGGTTAAGGTCGGTGTAGAGTCAAAAAATGTTTGTCTTACGGCGTGGGCGAGTGTGCCTGTTGCGGCGCGGTCGTCGTCCTTGTAGAGTTTTCCGCCGGGGTTTGTGTGTTGTATTCCTTCGTTGCCCTTTCTGTTTGACCAATCGTAGCCCAAGAAATCTTTCTGTTCTTTGTTGTCGGCCGGGGCTGTGATTATGAGGGTCGATTGTTGATAGACAAGAGCGAAATATAGCAGCTTCTCGCGTTCAATCTCGTGTGCGTACTCGTAAAACTTCCTCAAATATTCGTCGTTGTCCTTGGCCTTAATGTTCTTGGCTGCGAATGCGTTTGTGTACATCTTGAAATATTCGTTTGCTTCCAGTTCTACTAGCGTCAATTCTCTGCAGGCAAATTGTCTGTAAATATCCGGGCCAAGTTTTATTTGTTTCGTGTACTCGTTGAGAATTTCCCCGTCCTGCCAGTCCGTCAGGTCTGCTCTTGAGAATATCGCGTCAACTGAATCCATAAATAGACTAACGCGTTTCGGAGGCTCGTTGAATCTTTCCAGG
>CAJOGG010000287.1 GCA_905234205.1 uncultured Synergistales bacterium
GAAAACGCCCTCAACGCTAAAATTTCAGCAAAAGAAGCCGCCCTTGTTAATCGTGAGAATGAAGCCTCAAAAAAAGCCAACGAAGTTCAGGAAATGGAGACGCTTATAAAAGAATTACCAGCGTTTAATCCCAATAGCTCAACAGAGGCCGCAATGATTCTTACATACCCGTTGTCAGCACAGAGACGTCGTGAATTAATCGCTATGCAGAGAAGTGCTTACCAGAAATACAGCGCTAACAGAATCACACAGGCCTTTGAAGATTACGTAGCCGCCGCAGAAGCTGAACCCACGATAAATTACTTGGCCGCATATTGGGCAGGACTTTCAGCTGAGAGATTACGTAACAGACGTGAGGACGCTCTCAATTGGGCAAACAGGGCTCTTGAGATCAATCCGGATTACAGGCCAGCACAGGAGCTTAACAAGCAGGAAACGCACTACACGTTAATGAAAAAGTTTGCTATATCGTTAATAATCGCGCTATTAGTGTTTAACGTAACAGGCTGTGGAAGTTCTTCAAGTGAACAGTCAAGCACAAATGATAAACCTTCAGAGGCAAATATGTATCTGAAAATCAATGACGTAACACTCAACGTAGCCTGGGAAGATAATGAAAGCGTCAATGCTCTCAAAAAACTTGTTCAGGCTAAAGATTTGGCAATTAACATGTCGCGTTACGGAGGCTTTGAGCAAGTAGGCTCTATAGGTCAATCGCTTCCGCGCAATGACGTTCAGACTACGACTTCAGCCGGCGATATTATGCTTTATAGCGGAAATCAGATCGTTATATTTTATGGCTCAAATACGTGGGCTTATACGAGGCTCGGAAAAGTTGTTGATAAGACCGCGGACGAGATGACGGAATTATTATCACAAGCAGACGTAACACTAACGCTATTAACGGAAAAGTAAACACAAGAGAGTAAGCAGTGAAGCCCCTCTGTGAATGAATCCGGAGGGGTAATTTTTTAGAGAGGTGTATGTATTAATTTGGAGGATTTATACGAAGTTTTAGGAGTTCCACGCGACGCAACACAAGCAGATATTAAGAAGGCATATCGCAAGCTTGTTCATCAATATCACCCTGATTCACACCCCGGCGATAAAGACGTAGAGGAGAAATTCAAGAAGATTAACGCAGCCTATTCTGTGCTTAATGATCCGGAAAAACGCGCACGTTATGACCAATTCGGAACAACCGGTCCCAATCAAGATCCTTTCGGTGGCATGGGAGGAATGGATTTAGGCGACTTATTCGGAGATATTTTCTCGCAAGCATTCGGAGGAGGCTTTGCAGGCTCTTCACGTCGTCAAGCTAATGCTAATGCACCAAGGCGCGGCGATGATATTGAAATGATCGTTAATGTTACATTGCTTGAAGCTATGAAGGGCGTTACTCGTGATATTAACGTAATGAAGTGGGAAACTTGTCAGCATTGTGAAGGCACAGGCGCTAAACCAGGCACAAAACCCGAAACTTGTTCACGCTGTCATGGTCAAGGCCAGGTTCAACAGAAACAGCAGACTCTGTTCGGTCAATTCGTGAGCGTATCAACTTGTCCAGATTGTCACGGAACAGGCAAAATTATCAAGGAGAAGTGCGACGAATGCAAAGGGCGCGGCCAAGTTCGTAAGAAGCATAAACTTGAAGTCAAGATTCCCGCAGGCGTTGAACGTAACATGCGCTTGAGAATCCCCGGTGCCGGAGAGTCTGGCGTTAATGGCGGTTCACCTGGAGATTTGTATCTGATAATTGACGTTGAAGTTAATCCGGAGTTTGAACGCGACGGAGCTGATTTGCATACAAGCTTATTGCTCACTTATCCGCAGGCAGTCTTAGGTACAGAAGCAGAACTCAAGACTCTTGATGGAACCGTTGAGAAAATCACTGTACCAGCCGGAACTTCACAAGGCCAAGTCTTAAAGCTCAAGGGTAAAGGAATGCCCAAGGTTAATTCTGCTAGAAACGCCACGGGAGATTTATATGCCCATGTTTTTATCGAAGTGCCGACGAAATTGACTGACAAGCAGCGTGATTTAATCAAACAATTAGCCGACGAAATGAAAGCTCCTGTTAGTGAAAACAAAGCTGGATTTACTGACTGGCTAAAAAATTTAATTAAGTGATGATTACAGGAATTGGAGTAGATATTTGCAGCATAGCAAGAATGGAGAGAGCAATAAAATCCGATCACTTTCGCAAGGAGATATTCACGCGTGATGAAATTGCATACTGTGAGAGCAAGGGCAGCAGGAGAGCAGAAAGTTACGCGGCATCGTTTGCGGCTCGTGAAGCGTTCTGTAAAGCCTCAG
>CAJOGG010000288.1:0-1937 GCA_905234205.1 uncultured Synergistales bacterium
AGCGTTGACATCAGCCCCAGAAAGCAGAAGAAAATCTACAAGCTCATAGCTTCCGCGCCTTGACGCTGACATTAAGGCTGTGTGTCCTTCGTTGTCTGCTGCGTTAATATTTGCCCCTGAGTCTAAGAGTAGCTTCACAACATCTTTATCACGGTTGGAGGCGGCGATTATCAATGCAGTAGTCCCGTTATGAGTTTTTGCATTAACGTTAGTCCCATAGTCAATGAGCAGTTTTATCACTTCATAAGGGCTTCTTCTAAAATATGTGTTCTGTGGCATGGTAAGTGCTACCATTAAAAATGTTCTGCCCTCATAGCACCCTTCTTTTCCGCCTACTTCATTAACATCAACTCCAGAGTCTAAGAGAAGTTGTATTAATTCAGGTTCAGGCCGTCTGCGGATAGTAAAAATCATTGGAGTTTCTCCGTAAGGAGTATCTGGGGCGTGAAGATCAGCTCCGGCCTTGATTGCTTCTTTTATCCTTTCAATCGAGCCGTGCTCCAAAATCCTCTCGAACTCCTCAACAGAGATTGTGCTGTTGTCATGGGGTGGAATATTCGTAATAGCTTCGAGCCGTCTCAATGTTTCTGTGTTCTGAAGAGCTGAATTTCTGCGGGCGTAATCAAGTGCGTACAGACTGTGATATGCAATATTGGGGTCAGCTCCAGCCTCAAGAAGCATATTCACAGTTCTGGCAGTATCTGGACTTGCATAACTTGCAATAGCCGCGATTAATGCGGTCAGGCCGTCATCGCTTCTTATGTTCACATCAGCTCCTGCTTCAAGCAGGAATTTCACACAGTCTGCACCGTGATACATTCCTGCTGCCTTAATGAGTAATGTTTGTCCGTTGCTGTATCTCTTGTTTATGTCAGCTCCAGCATCCAGAAATATTTTGAGAACCGCATTGTCCATTTTTCCTATTGAGGCTTCTACTGGAGTCTCTGTACCGTATTCAAGATTGTCAAAGCCTATAGCTCCACAAGCATACATATCAGCTCCAGCTTCCAGCAACAGCGTAACAATGTCAGGGCGGTTATTCCAGCATACATTACGGAGCAAAGGAGTAGTGCCGTAATCGTTCTTTGCGTTCACATCAGCTCCGGCCTCAAGAAGCAATCTCACTGTCTCAAGTTCGACATCATCTTTGTCAACGACAGACATTAAAGAAGTCCAGCCTTCAAACTCTGTAGCGTTAGGGTTAGCTCCTGCCTTGAGTAGAACCCTTACAGCCTCTGAAGTGTTGCAGTTGCAAACGGCGGTTAAGGCTGATCTGCCGTAATTGCTCCTTGCGTTTGGATCAGCTCCGGCGTTAATAGCGGCTTGGATTTCTTCAGGAGTTCCGTCTTTGCACAGTTCAATAAATTCGTAATTATCCATGAGTTAATCTCACCCCAATTAGGAAGTATTCTAATGCTTTATTCTTACAGGAAATCTTTACTTCGTCCACCGTAACCAACTTGTGCATTTGATGAAGTCTAAAATTTTCCGGGCAATCTTTCTGAGATGATAACACCAGCCGAACGGTAACATACCCCTGTGATTTCCTCCTATCACAAAGGTACTCTTCTGAATACTCTCCATAGCCCTAAGATGCTTCCAGAAGCGGCGTAGCTCGTTTATATCCGGGGCACTCTCAACATTTCCGTGTCTTGGTTTGGCAAACCGCAATAAATATTCATCCTCGTAATAATCCAGAAGCAAATCGAAAATATCCTGATGATAGACTTCAATATCAATGCCGCTGTCAGAACTGACATTTCTTCGAAGGTCTGATAGTTTGTAGCTCCATTCTTCAGAGGCTTTCATTTTGTTAAGGGTTCTTGTGATTGATGAGCGGTTACGTTCCATAACTATCGCGATATTCCTGACACTCCAATAAAAACCGTCCCCGCTGTTGAAGAGATAATTTATTTTGGGTGTCTGCCATGAATATT
>CAJOGG010000288.1:1960-4511 GCA_905234205.1 uncultured Synergistales bacterium
TGTGAACCGTGAAACTTCTGATAATCAGCTATATAGCTCACTAAGAATATCATAAGTGTATTGCGTGTCTGCTGAAACTCCATGAACTTGTCTTGCAGACGCGACATTTCTTTATCTGTAAGGTTAAAGTTAGCCATGTTTATCTCTTCAAATGCACAAGTTAAATACGGTTGATTTATATCTCTCATTCTATAATACTAATAAAATTCACAGAACGGAGTAAAAATCAATTGAGTCAGGAACAGAGCCCAGAAACGATACGTGAAGTACAGAATTATCCTTCCGCTGGTAACGCCACTCAGCGAGAAGATGACGGTAGTGCTACTGTGTTGGAGGTACAGCCCAACCCCAGAAAAGCAGTATCCCTGACGGAAGGTTCAAAATTCCACGACTATCTCATAGTCAGACAGTTGCCTTCAACGAGCACAGAGGCAGATACATTTGTTATCGAGAAAGACGGCTCACAGTTTTTTCTCAAACTATACCGCTTCGGTATAAACCCCAAAATCGACATACTGAAATCAGTTAAAGCTCTCGGTGAAAAATACCCTAAGAATTTTATCAAGATATTTGAGACTGATTTTGACGCGGAAACGGAACGCTGGTTTGAAGTTCAAGAGTACGTAACATCAGGCTCACTTCAGGCCGTAATCGACAAACTGCCCCAAACATCAGAAGACGAACGCAAGCAGTTATTCAGCAATGTAGCGCATGAAGCAGGAGAAGCACTGCATATCCTTCATGAAAACGGCTTCCTTCACCGCGATGTAAAACCCTCAAATATACTTGTGCGTTCACTCGATCCGCTAAATCTCGTTGTAATTGATTTCGGCATAGCAAGTACATTAGAAGCTGACATGTCGAAGAAAGCTACTCGGTTAGGGGGAACTCCTATGTACCAGTCGCCTGAATCTTTCTCCAGTGTCGCGGATGTAAAGACAGGTGAAAGGCGCGTAATTCTTGGTTCTCCTACAGACTGGTGGGGGCTTGGTATGATACTGCTTGAGATTGCTGTGGGCGTTCATCCGTTTAGGGGATTATCGTCCAACGTTATAGCGTATTCACTCGCTACTGAGGCTGTGAACATTCCCGGCAAAATAGACGCGAGACAGAGAGAATTGCTGAAAGGACTTCTGACACGCAATCCTGAAAAACGCTGGGGCTGGGAACAGATATCACGGTGGCTGAAAGGTGAGCAGGGCATGCCTAATTTCTTTGATGAGGCTGCCGGAGGTGAAGATACAAAGAAACGCCGGATTACCTTCATGAGGCAGAAATACGCCACGCTTGAAGAAGTAGCAAATGCTTTCGCAGGAGATGAAGAGAGCTGGACTAAAGGGCTATATAAGGCAGTGGCTTGAAGGTAATCAGGATTTCGATACGGCGATTGATTTGGTTAATTCTATCGCTAATATTTCAGACTCAGATGAAAAAGTTTTCCGCTTCATCAACACATACGGCGGAAATCTTCCGTTTGTATTTGGCGGACATGCTATAACTGTCAGAAATCTCTTCATCTTTACTGCAAAGGCTCAGAAGAGAGAAACAATGACTGATATGGAGAAGAAAGTTGTTGATATGCTCCTGAATGGCCGTCTGCTTTCGTGCTATGAGTCGTACATTGCCAATAAAACAGTGTCAGACAACACAAAATTGTTCCTGTCCTTGCTGATGAAATTCAAGGATAAAGATTTGGCGGTAGTTTCTGCATGGTTGAACTTCTATATGAACCCGAATAAGTATCATTGCCCGTTCCTGAGAGACGTATCGAGCATTGAAAGTGTCATAAAAGCCTCCGATGCACTGACAGAACTTCCAATGACCGTAGACGAATGGAACAGATTCGACAGCGAGTTCATTGTGCCTTCTGAAATTTTTGACCAAATGAGGTCAGTAAATACTTACAGTAAAGCAATATCTGCCTTAAACTCGATGACACTTATGACAAAAGAGGAATGGAACAAGCTGAACGCGGGCTTCATACTTCCTGAAAAGTTGGTGGTTGATACAAACTCCATTGGCCGTTATCAAAGAGCTATAACCGAAATAAAAACCATGAGAAACAGTAAACTTCTTTTTCTCAGAAGCAATTATACACAGGCAGACAACGCGACAAAAAAGGAGTTGGCTTCTTCATCGATTGATGACTACAAACGGGCAGTGTACCGTGTTCAATGGGGTTATGACGATGACAGCGTTGCAAAAATCGAATCATCATTGTCGGAGATGAGGGACAAGCTGAAATCTTCGTCTGGATTTGATGAGGCTAGGTGCAATATCTGGGTTGCTTACTTGGAATATCTGTCGTCAAAATCTGTTCCGCTCACAGACGAGGACAAGAAGATACTGAGAAACGTCAGCTTAAAGAACACAGACGAACTCGAAAAACGCATTAACGCGATTGTCGGATAAGCAAAAAGGAGCGTGATTACAATTGAGCACGGAGCTGGATAAGCTGAGAGGCGCGCAAAGGAATTACCAGCAGGCAAAACAGGAGGAAGCAGAGCGTGTAAGACGTACCGAGCGTGAAAGACAAGCCCGTAATCGTATA
>CAJOGG010000289.1:0-987 GCA_905234205.1 uncultured Synergistales bacterium
TAAAGAAGGAATATCACTACGAAGTCTGACCGCCTCAAAAAATTTCAACATAGTTTTATCCTTAGCATAACATTTGTTCCATACATCACGTGTCATGAAGCTCAACGTCAAATGCGTCTGTGGATCAAGATCAATGAGAAGTACACGCTTTCCTGCCGAAGCAGCATAGGCTCCAAGGTTAGCTGTAAGTGTTGTTTTTCCTACTCCACCTTTGAAATTTATTACAGATATTACCTTCATATTACCCCTCCTTATGCGTTAAAAGTTGTCCCGCTCATATAATTATGTCTCATATCAAAATTAATACTTTTCTCGGGAACAGTGCCAGCGTGTGCTACCTGAGCTTTTCCCATTGATAGCAAGCTAAAAGCTGAATTAAGGAAACTCTCAACCAGTGAAATCTCTCCTAAATTTCCACGTTTGGCTATATTTTGCACATTATCAAGAAAGTTGCCCCAATATGAAATATTGTCATTATGTTTATCCGTATTTACTTCTGGAATAAAATTAACTGTCTGACTAGACGTATCTGGAATATCAGTTTCACCTAATAAATATCCAATGGAAGTTTGCAATTTTTCCGCTAGTTTAGACATCATCAAAGAATTAGGCGTCCTAGTACCTTTTTCCCACCGTGTTATGGTAACTATAGATACACCAACTCCCGTTGCTAATTCCTGTTGTTTCATTCTCAATGCTATACGTCGTTCCTTTATACGTTGTGCAATTTTACTAGCGTCAGACATTTTTATCACTCCTTTAATATAAATTTTATCCGTTTGTTACAAAAATTCAATAATCAAAAGAGATTTATTATTTATAACGTTTGGAAATTTTTTACTTGACTTTAACAAAAGGATAAGCTAAAATCTCCTCACGTTCAAATAAATATCCTAATAGATAAGTTTTATGAGCTAATAGGATAAAGTAAATTGACAAATACCCCACGTCAGGGAGTTACGAGTTAGCGGAACAGAACTGGCGGCA
>CAJOGG010000289.1:1020-2909 GCA_905234205.1 uncultured Synergistales bacterium
AGCTAGGAGGGCAGGGGTCATATGCGAAACAAACCTCCCGCAAGGGTTGTAACTGAAAGGAGGTGTGAACAATGGCGACAGGGTTTCGTATCGAAATCAATGGTGATAGCACAGGCAAAATTCAATGGTCTACTTCATTTGCTTCTGATGAGCCACAGGGAAAGAGCGATAACGACACACAATATATTGCCGACATCGCTCGTGAATTAGCTAACTCGTTAAGAAACTTACAAAAGCTACATTAACGGAGTAATCGAAATAGTGTGGTGGCAGTTAGCACAATATATCTCAACTGCTCTCAATCTCGGCTGAGTAGATACAACACCGCATATTTCCACAAAACGATAAATATACCTGCTCTGCACCGCATTAGGCCCTGAACAATAAGGGCAACAAGTTTGAGCTAAATCCATTTTCACATAACCTCCCTTGTTAGAGTTCATTCGATTCTATCAGGGGAGACTTTTATTTACACGAAAGGGGACTTATCCATGGAATTATTAACAACGCGCAATTTTAACGGCATTGAATTACAGTGCTACAGGAACGTTACTGACAACGAGGACTTCTGGGCTACTCGTGAACAGATTGGGGCGTTATTGGGGTACGGGAATCCAAAACATTCGATAGCTAATATTCATAATCGAAACAAGGAACGCCTCGACAGATTTTCAGGGGTTATCAATTTGAGCACCCCTTCAGGAATCCAGCAAACAACGGTGTACAACTTCAAGGGCTTGCTTGAGATTTGCCGCTATTCCAATCAGCCGAGAGCAAACGCAGTCATTGATTTTCTGTGGGACGTGGCTGATGACATTCGCAAGCATGGAATGTATTTGAGCGATCGGGCTATTGAGACTCTCAAGAATGATCCTGAAGCATTCCAGAAGCTAATGGCTCGCTACGTGGCTACTAGAGATGAGAATGAAATGTTACGCAAGCAAGTCAACGAGAATGCACCATACGCAACACTGGGCAGAATGGTCTTGGCTCTTCCTGAAAGTATACCCGTTGCTGACGCAGCGCAATTCTTGGCACAACATGGCTTTCCTATGGGACGTAACAGGCTCTACGAGTACGGTAGAGAACAAAAACTCTTGAGTAAACAAAAAGGCCGCTGGAACAAGCCCACCCAAAAGGGCATTGAGCAAGGACTGGTTAATCTGGAACTTGACACAGCAGCTTTTAAGTTTGCTACGAAAACTATGATAACACCAAAAGGCTTGAAGAACATATTCGACGCTTTACTCAAAGAGTACTACCCACTGGAAGAACTGTACAAGAAGGCGGAGGGCGAATGACTGACAAAGAAACGTTTGGAGACAGATTACGAAATTTGCTACATAAATCGGGATTATCTCAACAAAATGTAGCTGATAAATTAGACATTCCACGTAATACTGTTTGGAGATGGATCAACAATAAAGCTACACCAGAAAGTAATAAACTACATGAATTAGCTTCATTGTTACACGTAAGTATTGACGAATTACTGAACGGGAGGCCCGAGGCGACTTGGGTTCTCCGCGTTGAAATAAAGACAGAGAAGGAGGATTTTATCGACTTGAAAGCGTTGAAGAATAAACCAATCTCAACCATAGCAACATACAGCGACGCGGGCTTTTTACAGCTTGGTGGAGGCTATGAGCTATGGACGAACGACAAACTGTTTAACGACATGATTAAGCAGTTTAAGAAGTTGCGTGATACGGTCATACAGAACGGGAAAGCCCTTGGCGGCATTAAAGATTAGGAGGAACACATGGAAGAAGAAATAATGTTATTGACGGAAGCCGAAGAAGAAACGCTGAAAGAAACTCTGATTAATTTCATTCAGCGCGTTATGGCAAAAGACGCTGGATCAATCGAAGAATTTCAGGCACAAATAG
>CAJOGG010000290.1 GCA_905234205.1 uncultured Synergistales bacterium
AACGACGGAAAGTATTTATGTGCCACGTGAACTGTTTGATGTGCATATACAAGGAATTAAGGAACGCGCGGATTCAGACAAGGAATTAACAAGCGAAAAAATAGACAAGTTGCAGGCGATAATAGAGAAGAATTTTGCTGAGCTTAATTCAAGTATTATTAGACTAGACGAGAAATTTCAAGGTCAAATTAGTGTTCTTAATGAAAAGATAGAACACGCAGTGGATACCTTGACTGTCGCTATAAATGGCACGAATACACGCATTGACGGGCTAGAGAAACGCATAGACGATTTACATAACTCACATAATAAATGGTTTACTGTGTTCGGAGTAATATTTGGAGTTACTGCTATTGCTGTTGCGGTTGTCCAAGTATTTAAGTAGCGGAAGCGTGAGCGATGTTAGGAGGTGGAAATTATGAGCGAAACAACGACGATAGAACAGACTTATGTAACTAGGAAAGAATTTGACAAAGAATTTGAGGCTAATAATAGGTGGGCAGACGAGAAATTTTCTAGCCTTATGACTGTCATTGAGAAGAATTTTGAGTTGACTAATGAGAAAATTGAACATGTAACTGATACACTCACAGTTGCTATAAATGATGCGAATAAGCGCATAGACGATATACACCAAACGCTAACGTCGTGGCTAACGTTGTTCGGAGTGCTGGTTGTAATAGTTCCGATAGCAATTGAGGTAATTAAGGCATTTGTGAATAAGTAGCACAAGCGTGAGGGTACTTTGACTATTACTGACCAATAAGAATAGCCCCCTCGCGGGGGCGTTGTTTTATCTGGGTGCTACAACGCTTCGGAAATATTCCAGATCGTGCTAACAATTTCTTGTCTCTTCAAAATAAATTCAACTGTTGAGTAACTTTCTCGTAACGCTCTTTGATAATATCGCAGTATTCGGGGCTTAACTCCATCATTAAACACTTACGGCCAGTCATTTCACACGCTATCAACGTCGTACCGGAGCCTCCAAAACAATCCAACACAACGTCGCCTTCTTTGCCAAAGTCCTCAAGAATGCTCATGCAGGCTTTTGGGTAGGGTGTATCCTAGCGCGTCCTCCTTTTCCGATACCACGGGCATTTAACGCATAACTGCCTGCCATGCATACACCATTCCATAAATGCTCGTAGTATTTGACTTTACGGCCCTTTGATACCCACGCTAATTCACCGTCGGAAAAATCATTGTTGCCAGTCCGCTTATTCCAGAATATCCACGCCCCAGAAATAGGCAAGAAATGCGCGAAATATTGCCCTCCCCACATGATTATCTTGTCCGTTACGTCTTTGATTATCTCGTAATGTTTACGTGCTACTTCCTGTGAATTGTCGCCGATTAGCAAGGGGTATTGTCTGGATTTTAGCAGTACGAAGACTCTAAGCTTTGCCCTGTGTACTTTGGAGTTGCCTATTGCTCCATTTTTGTCTTGTACCTTCATGCCATAGAGTGGGTCCGTCAATACTAGGTCAACCTTTTCGCCCGCAATTAACTTTTCCACGTCCTCACGCTTCGTAGCGTCGCCACACATCAATCTGTGCCGGTCTAGGCTCATTATCTCGCCGTAATTCATGCATTCGCCCTCATCTTTCTGATTAATTATGTATCTCCTTATTTCAAGTACTTGTTCGTTAATTCACGATAGTATTTTTCAGCCTTCCGTAAATATTGCCTATCGTCGGCTGTTATCCATTTCATAAATTGTTTTTTCTCTTCCTTGCTCAAACCGTGTAGAGGGTCCATAGCCATAAGCGAGCTTTTCAGACCTGTTGGCGTTCCGTCAAGTTGCTTGTACTCTTTCAAGTATCTGCGAACCGCGGCTTTATCGTTGTAACGCATTGCAGTTTTCAGCTTTCTCAAGACTTCCCCGCGTTTTGTGGTAGCGAAGCCATCAAAGTGTTTATCAAGTACACGTGTTTGGAATTGCCTGACTTTGTCGAGTGTTTGCCAGTAAGCAGCCTCATCGGGATCAACGGAGTAAAGTATTAAATTGGAGAGTTCGTCCCAATCATTGCGAGGTGTTCGTGTAATTGCTTTGTATGGCCACGTAAGCCCAAGAGTTGAAGCAAGATAGCCCGTCTTATCCCTGATTGTTCGAGAGTTAAAAGCGTCTGGGTAAATTGAACGTCCTGTAGTTAGCTCAAATGGTACTTTTATCAACGGGTTAAGACTGTTAAGAGATTTACTGATCGGAGCTCTAGCTATTTTCTTCATGTATCCGCCAAGAGATTGTTGATTTTCCGAGAGTTGTTTTGCGTCAAGGAACAAACTATCGAGGCTTAGCCAATCTAGGTTATCAGCGAGCGCGCCTATTCTATCGAAATAATAAACTTTACCATTAATTTTTCCGAGCGTTAAATGCGGCCTATACTTCACGTCTTCCGGTAGTTCGTCGTCATCGTCTCCCATAACAGTTCTATTGAAGGCTTGAATCATCATGGTTAATAACGTGATTTTCCCGAAAGTTTCAGCGGCCGTCAAAGCGTAGAACGGGATTTTAGCAGTTTGAGCAACGAGTAGTCGCTTTGTGAAGTCTGATGAATTCTTCCCGCTAAATCCATTCTTCAATAATCTGTAGTAACGTTTCGCGTTGACCTCGCTCCAGGACCAGAAGGGGATAGCAAACTCTCTTAATTGTTTTCCTACTTCACTTATATTTTCGTAGTCCCCTAGAAGCTCGTTAGACATTTTGAAGGCTCTGTCTTTTACGTCGTCAAGGGCCATAACTTCATCTTCAATAGACGCACCCCAAGAGCTAGGTTTACCGTTGTTTTGCTCCATATCGTTTTTATA
>CAJOGG010000291.1 GCA_905234205.1 uncultured Synergistales bacterium
ACAGTACCAGAGATTAACGAAGCTATCGTGCCGGCCTTTGATGAACCCTTCCAGTACATGCCAAGAATATACGGGAACAGCGAGCCCGAGGCTCTAAGAGTGAAGCTGAACATCAAAATAGAAACTATGCTTTGAGTGTTATACAGAGCAATGAACATTGAAGCAATTCCCACAAGTATCATGGTAATCTGTGTAACGTGCATAACTTCTTTGCTGCCTGCGCTTTTCCTGATGAACTGCTTGTAAATATCATTCGCGAAAATCGAACCGGCTCCGAGTAAATCCGAGTCTGCTGATGACATTGTTGCAGATATAATTCCAGCGAATAAGAACCCGCATATCATTGAAGGCATAACCTCCATTGCGAGAACTGGAAGCGCGTATCTTGCTCCTACACTTGCGAAATCGGACGCGGAAAATTTTCCCATGTTGATAAGTGCAAGCATGATAATTCCCAAAATCGTCGGGATAAACGCGTAAATGAAGTTAATCAAAGCAGCCCACCATGCACCAACTTTTGCGGCAGTAGCATCTTTTGCAGCATAGAAACGTGACACAGCCTCTTGTCCAACCGAAAACGTCGCTACGTACATGACTGTCAATGAAATTATATCCATGACCCCGTAACTTTTTCCTGGCCCGTCGAGAAGTTTCAACGTCCCTTCAGGAATGTTAGCTACCACTGCGTCCCAACCGCCAGCGAAATTCAAAGCAAACGGTATCGCAATAATCATTCCGGCAACGATCAAGATTATCGGTCATTGTTACGCTCCATAAACCACCCATTACGGAATAAAGAGTTATGATAACCGAGATAACAATAACGGCTGTCTTATAACTTATCCCCAACATAGTCGAACATATAACGGCCGAAGCAATAATTTGTCCTGCTGTGAGTCCGATAAGCGGTAGGAGCATTATTATTGACGTAATGAAGCCGCATGTTTGACCGTAACGTCTGCGGAAATATTCTGGGACTGTCTTAACTTCAGAGATACGGAACTTCGGAGCAATGAAACTCAAGATTATAAACGCAAGCCCCATCGTCGCAATGTACCATGAAGCACTCAAGCCGAAGCCTGACATTCCATTTTGAACCACGCCTAAAGAACTTCCGCCCCCAATTTCTGTAGCCGCCAATGTACCAGCCATCATCAACGGGCCAAGCCTTCTGCCTGCAACCATAAAATCCGCGTTGCTCTTAACCTTTGTTGAGGAGTACCAGCCTATCCACAACATGAACAGCATATAAGCAACTACGATCACAATAACTGTTAAGTTAGCTTGCATTAATAAACGCCTCTTTTCTGAAAAATTTTTTGCGCTGATAATTTTATCTCATTAAGCCTATTTCTTCAGAATAACTTTGTAGCCCTTCTCCAATTCCTCAACTTCAACTTTCCATCCTTTATTTTCTCCAAAGCGCGATACGTTGTTGCGTGAGGTCGCTGTATCAACGAGAATTTCAACTTGGCCGGACTCTAATCCTGCTAGGGCCTTCTTCGTCATTAACACAGGCTGCGGACATGAAAGCCCTGACGCGTTCACAGTTATAACTTCGCTCATGATTGATTACCCCCTATCTCTTGAGAACAAGCCCACGCAAACACAGAATACCAAGCCAATTATTGTAACCTGCATTCCCATAGGCCCAATGCCTGCACCGCTTGAAGCCGCCGAAAAATTATGAGCAACAGCCGCTCCTACAAGCATACCTATTACAAAAATTCCAGCGTCCGAGTCTCCTTCGCCGGCCATGATCAACTGACGACCAGGGCAGCCTCCTGCGAGCGTGAAAGCTAAGCCAGATAACACCATGCCTAAAAAGTTCCAAAGTTGATTCGAGTGTGCAACTGGTTGACCTTCAAAGCCGGGCTTGAAAGTTCCAAGAGCGTAATTTGCCGCAAATGCCACGACCATGAAAGCTATTATGCCTTTGAGTAAATGAGCGTCTCCCATCATAAGAAAATCGCGAACTGCTCCGACCGTACAGAATCTTGAACGTTGTGCGAGCCAGCCGACAATCAAACCTGCTGCAAGTGCCATTAACACAGGCGCATGTTGTGAACCCGGGCCACTCGTTGAGAAAAATACCGGGCCATTCTCTGAAAACTTTGGCGCAAGAAATAAGAACGCTAGTAACGCTATTGCTATCAATGGCATTACAAGACCTGATGCTTTAGGATTCTGATCGCTGGCTCCGAGTGAAAAGCCGTTCCACAAGAATATGATCCCGATGAAGATCCCTACGACCAAGCCACCGACGCCATATAAAGCATTCCAATCGCCACCAGAGACTCTCAAGTAAGCTCGCCATGGACAACCAAGGAACACTAACGCCCCTAGCATAGCGAATACTCCAAGCCCGAATCTTACAGCAGGAGACGAACCGCCGCGCGGGGAATACTCACGAAAAATCAACGATGATAAGAATGAACCGAGAATGAAGCCAGGAATTTCTGGTCGAATGTACTGAACGACGCCAGCACGATGAAAGCCCAATGCACCCGCAATATCACGAGTGAAACAAGCTACACAGAAGCCCATATTTCCGGGATTACCGAAATGAGCAAGCGCT
>CAJOGG010000292.1 GCA_905234205.1 uncultured Synergistales bacterium
AGCCCGACAGTCAGGCGCTGCGTTAAAAAACTTTGGAGCTTGCTCAGCGTTGGAAACTACGAAACTTACTTACGTTTTGCAGTGCAGGCCATAGTGGACTACGTCGATGCGTGTCCGAAGTTAAGAACGCTTGAATGCGAAGACATGAGCAGCTGCCGTGACCCTGAACAGGACGTTGACTGCGACGACTATGAGTATGACTATAATTACGAAAAATTTACGGCTGAATTTGAAGAAGCCCAAGCCAAGTTCAGAGCAAAGATAAAGGCAAAAATTGCCGAGCTTAAAGCACAGCCGTCCCAGCCTGAACATACTGCCGACACAGCATGTCAAGCTGCCGACAGGGTACAGGCTACGTCGCAGGACGGCGGACTGACTTTGAGCGAGCAAGAAGCAGTGTTAGACGGCTGCAATGTCGGCGTGTTACGGCTGCTCTACGCGAGATATATTAAAAAGCCTATCACGCCCGACATGGATAAATTCACGATGATACGCGACATAATGTTTAGCATTGAACTCGACACGCCGGACTTGATAGACTTTGACGTGAAGAGGCGGATGCTCAAAGCTGGGAGCAAAGCCGAGCGCATAGATATTTTAGAACACTGCACGCGTTACGCCTTGCTTGAGTTTGCGCAGTGGCAGCACGAGAGCCTGAACGCCGCGCCTGTTATCTCGCCCGAACTTGAAGACCGGCGCAGCGTCTTGGCCAAGTGTATAGCAAGACTGAAAGATGACGAGCCTGAACAGGCTCACAACGGCAAGGAGGCCGCGTAATCATGAGCAGTCAGTTTGCGTCAATAGGCGTGAGGGCAGAAGCGTTAAATAAGATAAGGCAAAAAATGTCTGATAGAGTGAAGAATACAAAACTTGATACGCGGGATGAAGAGGTCGCTTATTTATTAGGCGTTATCGATACACTTACAAAAGGTATGGAATGGCGGGTAAATTAGGCTATGGGCGATATATTAAAAGAGCTTGACGCGAACGCGAAAACTCCGGCTTGGGTTGACAAGGCTGTTAAAGAATTTGAGGCCGAGGCTAAAGCTGAAGTTCCGGAGTGGGTTGATAAAGAAGTGCAGCGGTTAAAAGCCGAGGCGGCCAAGTATGAGCAAACACAAAGCTGAACGGCGTTTAAAACGCCGGTTCTGGAAGAAGCGCAATAATGACAAACGCAAAGGCCAAATGCGTTTTGAGCGCAGCGTTTTAGAGACATTGGAGCAGAGTAAATTAAAGGAGGATATTTAAAATGGAAGTTATGGACTGGAAGAGAAAGATGTTTGTGTTCCCTGAGAACGGTCGCCTGCTGCACGCGTTGATTAACAAGGATAAGGTCTATTTATCTTACTGTAATTTTAACAGACTGCTCGGGTACAATTCAAAATACAGATACGTCCCGTTACACCTTGACCGTAAGCAGATTATAAGAGCGTCAGAACCTGCGAAATTGTTTACAGGCGTGCATGATGCTGTTCATATTATCGAGGCCGAATACGCGATGAGCATATTAGAGGACAACGAGTTTTGCAAGCCCATAGCACGCGTGACCGCGCCGAAGCTTTTAACCTTTATCAGAGATACCGTCCTGCCGGAGTGCAGCAGCAAGACAGCAAAGCCCAGCCAGAATAGCGTGAAGATGTCCGAGATAAGCAACATGCTAAAGACCGGAATTAATTTCTTTAACAACGCCGCAAAATTGTTGTCCGAGCTTGAGCTTGAGGCAAGTAATTTGTAATAGGCGGCCAAGAGGGGAGCTGTTTAAAATGGAAGTTAGAGCGATAGCGAGCCGACTTAGGCTGGACACGGGAAGAGATAAACACGATAAAGCGCACGGTCGCGCGGGGCGCAACAGATGATGAGCTGGTCATGTTTCTGCACTTGGCCAAGGCATACGGTCTTGATCCGTTTGCTAAAGACATCTGGTTTATAAAAGATAGGACTGGCACGCCGATCATCATGACGAGCCGCGACGGCTATTTAAAAATTGCGAATAGAGATGAGAATTACGACGGCATGGACGCTGATGTAGTCTATCAGGGCGATAAATTCAATAAACTTAAGGACGGCGTCGAGCACGTTTACGAGACTAAGAACAGGGGCAATCCTGTTGGAGCTTACGCGATGGTATATCGTAAGGACAGAACAAGGCCGGTGTATGTTTATGCGCCATTCAATGACTACAGGAAGAATAATCCGGTCTGGAATCAGTACCCTCACGCGATGATTTTAAAAGTAGCTGAAGCTATTTTGGACAAGACTACCATTTCGTCATATATCAATCCTCAATTCGTCATTGCGCATCTTGATAAAGATCAAGGAAAATACACAGCTGATAGTTTGTTATCTAAAGAGTATTTGCCTTATCGTAGCCAATTAGCAACTTTAGGTGTTACCACTTTTGATGAAGAGAAACTAAAAGAACTGATTTCTTCTGAGCAATTCATTAATGAGCAAGATGCAACTGAAAATATAAAATTAATTAACTACTTGAGTTCTGTATACGATTTACAGGAGCACAAAGAGGAAACCTTAATGTGGCTTCAAAACACTCCTTTCGTACTGACCGAAAGAGAAAAAATGCTGCGTCCAGGGCAGGTGTGCTTCCCGAATATCAATAATGGTGATTCGAAAGATATAGAGACTATATGTAACTCGGTTTATCAGTCATTATCGGAAAGTGACTTGCGATGGCTGAGAGAGGTTGGTGTTAGCGATATGTCCGACACTAGCATTATTGATACAGGAAAATTGTTTGAAGATGGATATATCACAGAAAATAATGCAATCGAAATAGGTAGAGATATATTCAAACTTCATAAAGAGGCGAAGTTGAATGATCATCATTATGATTTATTACGTTATAATATGTCCGTAATTTCTCAAAAGGGGAGTCTGAAACAATCATGTGACATGTATTTATCAGACAAATATAAACCTGAGTTGCCTATTGAAAAATATGTGGACATTGATATGTTCCTATCAGAGAAATACATTTGTGACACTGATAGTTTAAGTGAATGGAAAGCATTTCTAGAAAAAATCGGTCTTTCGCAAAGTTTGTCTTTGAAACGGATGGTGATTTCTAAATTCATCTCCGAGAAAGATAATGTTGTCTTCAATGATTTTATAGATTCCATTTGTAATATAGATGGGCAGAGACCGGCTACCATTTTTATTCGGAACGAGTTGTATTCAGGGGAGTGCCTTTCTTGAATTATGCTACCAATTATGCATTTTCCAAAATATTTTGGGCTAATATCATGAGCAATGGTGGATATGAGCAATTCATCACAGATGATAATCCTTACGTGATAGGTTCAACAGGAATGATACAGCGAACGATAACCTCTTCACAATTAAAGACAAAGGGAGCGGAACTGAATTATTTATCATGGGTGTTGGAGAATAAAGCAATTATTCCCTGTACAGATGGTTCATGTTATCATGCTAAGGATGTCTATTCGAATGCGATACCTAAAATCAAAGAAGTGGCGGGGGAATGCCTTCCTATTATAGATTTAGGTAATTTGATTGAACCCGAATGGGCAAATGTATTGGGTCTAAAACAAAATCTCAGCATAGACGATTTGTTACAATTATTGACTAAAATCCAAACTGATAATTGGAAACGTAACCTAACTCAGATTAATACAATATATGATGCTATTACCAATATTTTAACCAGTTTAACAATTAATCAAAAGTTATCCATAAGGGAATGGGCTAAGGTTAATATGGTTATGGCTGTTGATGGGAATTTTTATAGACCTTCAGAATTGAACTATATTACTATCGATGGTTTTTCATCCAAGTATCAGATATATACAGGCAATCTGGACAATAAGGAAGCCTTAATTGAACTTCTGCGTTTGTTTGGAGTTAGGATTATTACGGAAGATAATATATCCGCCGAAATTGAAGATTGTTTGGAGGATGACAAA
>CAJOGG010000293.1 GCA_905234205.1 uncultured Synergistales bacterium
TTATTTAGCGTTGGTGTTATTCCAACCGTACTTGAAGATATTAAATGCAGAGCCTCTTACTCAACCATTATCGCTGATTTTCCTGTCATATGCTGCTTCGTTGAGCTTTGCCATAGTCTTTCAGGTCAACCCTAAAGATTTATACTTGGCCGGCTTCGGAGGAGCTTTCACACGAATAGCACTTGTAAGTCTCACGCCAATAATCCCGAACAGGCTTTTATATATGACGATCTCGGCACTAGTTGCGGCATTGTACGCAGAATTTTTGGCCATCAGACGTAGACAACCTTCCACATATTTCGTATATCCTGCGATAATTCCGTTAATTCCCGGCGATTTATTCTTCTACACGCTGGCTGGATTGTTCTTAGGCGATAGAGCTTGGGTGCAATCATACGGCCTTAACTGTTTGTTATCGTTGTTGGGCTTAAGCTTCGGTTTCGTGTTGAGTTCTACAGTTTCGCATTACGTCCGAAAACTTCGATACATGAACATGAACTAGAGATTATAGTTACGTGGTCCGAATAATAGCGTCCCGATTCGGATCATTGTGCTTCCTTCAAGAATTGCTAGCTCAAAATCGTCGCTCATTCCCATCGATAAAATCGGCAGGGTTAAGCCCGTTGAAGTTCTTGCGTTCTCGTTGAGGGTTCTCAAGGTTGCAAATGCTGTTCTGATTTTCTTCTCGTCGTCAGTGATTGGTCCAACAGTCATCAAGCCATCAAGCCTCAAATTTTCCTGCGTAACTATAAAATCTAGGAGTTGTGAAAAGTTTTTTGGTTCGATTCCTGATTTACTCGTTTCACCTGAAGTATTTACCTCAATTAACACAGGCATGACTTTGTGAAATTCTCCGGCTATACGATTGAGTCTTTGGGCAAGTTCAATTGAGTCAACGCTGTCGATACTGTCAAATAACTCTATAGCTTTACGAGCTTTATTAGCCTGAAGATGTCCGATTAACCGCCACGGTACACGCGACTGGCCGTAAGATTTTCGCTTTGTCTCAGCTTCCTGGACTCTGTTTTCCCCGAAATAATCTACCCATGAAATTTTCTCTGCTAGTTTCATTTCGTCAACCGTTCGAGTCTTGCTTACTGCTGTGAATAAAATTTTGTCCTTGCGTTTTGCTTTATCGAGAGCGTTTTGGATTCGTTCGTAAATAATTTCTGCGTTCATAAATTCTCACCATATTCGTATATTTTCTGCGTTAAGATTATTAATTGCGTCGGCATTGAGAATCAATCTATTACCGGGCTGTAAACCTTTCTCAATGAAAAAATTTCTGTCGTCCGCCGGAAAACCTTCGATTGTGCGTAATTCCGTGCTGTTGCCCTGGACGATGAAGACCATGTTTTTGCCATCACGAGTAATCACTGCGGTATCAGGAACCATTACACCTTTTTGAATGTCAGTAACCACACTTGCAGTGAATGCTCTCGATCGTAGTAAATTCGGCGGGAAAAATGGCAGGCGTTCTGACCTGAAGATTTAACGGCTACAACTTAGGCTTTACGTTCTTTGCCCTCATATTCAGTTCTGATTCTAATTGTAGGATTTTCTTTATTGCTCACGGCTTTAAGAAGTGAAGGAGTGCTATCAAGATAGGCTATGCACCGTAAAACTTGAGGCTGCGGGATCAATTTCCCAATAGTCTCTCCTCGTCGCAACATTGTGCCATTCTCAATCAATGAAGCATCGTTAAATTCAGGAAAAGGAGTGAAATCTGGCCATAATTTTGCGTATACCCAGTTACCTTCTTGACCGTCAAGCCCCGGAAAAAAATACGCGGAATAAGGAGCTTTGACAGCAACGCCATCAAGAGCCGCCAAAATTTCACCTTTTGCCACAAATCTTGGACGCGGTGAAGGATAGGTTAATATTCCGTCTTGAGGAGCATAAATAAGTTGTTCGTCCCACAATAAAATTCCGCTTAACGGTTGTTCTTCGCTATAGTTCGTGGTCACAGCTTCGATCAATTGAGGGTTAGAGAGTTTATAGTTGTTGTACCATAACTGATAAACGTGATAGCCCGTCATGAATATAATTACCATGATAGCGTAATTGACGAGTCTTAATGGAAGTCCCCTACGTTTTCTGCTCATTTATAGCGTTCTATTTCTGCAAAGGCGTCGTGATTGTGAATGCTCTCATAACTTGTAACGTTAATTGAGTACCATGTGATACGCTCTTCACTGTCGAGATTGACAACCAGTTCTCGTATAACGTCTTCGACAAAACGAGGATTATTATAAGCTAACTCGGTAACAAATTTTTCGTCCTCACGCTTCAACAACGTAAACAACGGAGCTGAAGCAGAATTTTCGATGAGGCTAATTAATTCTTCGAACCAGACTAAAGCATTACACCGGACATAAAGCGAGACTAAAGCTCTTTGATTGTGAGCACCATAACACGAGATTTCTTTAGAACATGGACACAAAGTCTGAACATTAAGTTTTAAGCCAATGATCATGTCAAAATTTTTGTCTTCCTCATGAATTGCTTGAAGAGTTATATCGCATTTTGAGAAACTTTCTATGCTAGAGACAGGAGCTTTTTTGCGGAAGTAATAAGGGAATTCAAATCTAACGGAACTTTCTGACGCGTTCAATTTCTCGCATAGCCTTTTTGTAAAAGCCTCAAGATTAACAGGAGATACACGTCCGTGAAATTCTTCAAGTGTTTCAATGAATCTGCTCATGTGAGTGCCTCTGTACTCCCTTGGTAACATTACACTCATAGATACATTTGCGATCGTGTTTTGTGTTTTGTTGTCCTTATCCATAAGAACTATAGGGTAGCTTACGCCTTTAACGCCTACCCTGTCTATCTGAATGTTGCGTTGGTCTTGTTCTTTTTGTACGTCACGCATGATATTCTTCACCATTTTCGTATAATTTCGCTATCTCCACTTGTTTGCTTGAGCAAATAAAAATTCGAGAATATCTGGATTCGATGAACTTGCGACTAATTTCAATAGCGTTTTTTCATTGTTATCTTTGAGATAAGCTCTAGGCGAGAATTTGTCGCTGTAAAACTTCTTCTGAAAGCCCCCTAAATCTCCAGATGCACAGACCAGTAAAAAATCGTTGTAATCTTTCATTGATAACTCTGTAATAATTTTGTTCTCAGCTTCTGCTTGTTCTTCAGCCTTCTGTCTCTTTGCTTTTGCTTCTTGATGTTGTTCTCTTATTGAGTCTGTGATTACGTTGCTTAATACATTACTTGTTA
>CAJOGG010000294.1:0-1769 GCA_905234205.1 uncultured Synergistales bacterium
GATATAACCGTTAGCCTCTGTAAGATAATCATCACCGCTGCTTGTCTTCGTCTGTGTTATGAGATTGTCGCTAAATTCTGTCTGGGATGATTGTTTAACGTTGCCGAAGACATAGCCATCAATGGCAGCATTATTACTCTTAACCACGTAGTGGTATGGTCTGTATGAATTGAATTCACTGTCATATGCTGGTAAAGTAATCTCATTGTCGAAACGTCCAATAATCTTTGACGCATACACACTAGAATGATTACCATACATCTGAATAACGTTGAGATGCTTGTAATTGAAATGTTTTGCAAATCTATCAGCACTATCACAAGCTGGAACAGTTCCGAGAGCAATCGAACAGTTATTCCCAGTAGCTTTCGAATCAATCCACATAAGATTAATAGTAATGAACGTGTTAGCTGGAATACTAAGGTAAGTACCAAATGCTCCTTTAAACAATCTGATAGCGATGGTGTTGTTATTTGGTGCTGTAACAGCGAATGGATACATATCTTTCCCATCGGCAGAATAACCCCATCCAGTGCCCATATATGCGCCAGTTGTGATTGAAAGGTTTGATGGGAATTGACAAATTGAGACGTCAAGATTACCAGATATTTTTGAAACTAACTGCGTGCTAATGGTCAGGAAATGAAGATTACCAACACAGGCATGAGTCGCATACGAAGGATTAGCAGTAGCACAGACGCTAGAGATTAACTGACCATCTTGCATATCAAAGAGACGAGATGACTGGGAACGGTCAAACCAGAATGTAGTATAACAGAACGCGGACGTGTATGGCGTACTCTTGCTAATTTTCAGCATAAGCGAATTGTTATTAACTGCTACAGCTATACCAGGACCTTGGTCGCTCTTGTATGCTGGTAAAAAGCTGTTGCCAGAATAAGTGCTAAGTGTGGGGAACGTTGCCAATTCAAATTCAGTATCTTGAGCAGTGCCACCAACATAAGAAGTATTAACCATAACAACATGAAGATTATCATATGTGTAATGTTTGCAAATTGATGTTGAATCAGACTGAAAGCAGGCAATGTTTAATGCTCCGCTATCAACTCTGTAAGTGATTGGATTGGGGTTTTGCTCGGTGATGACATCATCTTCAGTCGGGTCATCAGGTCGTTCAACGCCAACATCACTAATATCGACTTGATGGTCGCCTTCGATACTTGAGACAGCAACGTTTACCTGGTTAACAATTTCGACAATCTGATTTTTGAGAAGAGCCACAGATTCTTTGAGTTGGACGATATCATTACGCATGACACTTAAACTTGTTTGATTGGAAGAGACATTTGAGCTGAGCGTTTGGAGCTCCTCGTTAGACTGTCCATTAGCACCATCTTCAACCCCGTTAATTTTGTTAATGATGGACGCGATTGCTTCAGACCTTAAAACTACAGGTTCAGACATTTTTATAGAAATAAAAGTTTATTAATTGTAATAATAATATATGCTAAAGGGGGAGAATGTAGAGTTATTAATTTAATTGTAATAAAACGATGACAGACAACACGGAAACACAAAAAGCAACCCGTAAATTGCCGCGTTCAGTGAGAAAAGCCAATTTAATTTATAAGTGGATAATGGGAATCTTGAGCGGGTTGAACGTTGCGCTACTCGCTTTAAATAATAGTGATTCCGTCCATATTCCGAGTATCTACTTTGAAATAATCAGTGTTGCCGCTACTTCATTTCCTATATTGTGGAGTAAATTGTTAGACTCATTGAAAGAATACGAAAATGATTTAACACCT
>CAJOGG010000294.1:1889-2991 GCA_905234205.1 uncultured Synergistales bacterium
CCGCATGTTGGTAAATCTGTGAAGCTGCTTGACCAACTGGACCAGTTGCGGCAATAGCTGGCATAGCAGCACCGAGAACAGGCTTAGCTACATTCCACACTTTCTTAGCGGCTGTGGCAATACCGCCGCCAATCTTCTTAGCAATATCTCCAAGTTTCTTAAAGAAGCCAAATGACATCGCTTTAGGTTATTTTCTAGAAATAAAACTTTATAATTTGAACGTGTGGAATGTTTAAACACGTCCACCATTCCCAAGTCTTGAAAATTGTGATTTTTTAGCGATTAAGCCAAACATTTTATAGAAATTAAAATTCTAAAAGTAGTTCAAGAATAAGGCGAGTCTTCGCAGGGTTTAAATCGTAGATGTTGCCCTGAATATCACGAGCCCAAACTTCAAAGATTGTTTTATTATCAGCTATTATATAGCGCTTAGGTTCAGAATAAAGAAGATTAGCCGTGCAGCAGTAGCTATCAGCTGATGCGTCAAATTGAACGAGTGTGGAATGAATTGAACCCGCTAATTCCTTTTGTTCTGTGATATCAAATAAACGGGCAATTATTATTGAAACTGACTTTTTAGAGTTGGGGGCTTGAGTAAAGAAGGAAGGAAGAGCAATATATAACGTATCATACATAACATCAGCCGCTAATGTTTCAGAGCTGGTGGATGTGTTCTGATAATTTCCATCACGGTTTATAATTGAACGTGTAATTAATCTATAATTCAGACGATTTAAATTTGCCATTTGCGGCTTGTATGGGGTAGCTGTAATAATTGAAGTTGTTGGAGCTGCTGCTGATAATGAACGTGTTGTAGCTCTGCGTTGTTCTTCTTCTGTTTCTGAAGTTGCTGAATCTATGTTAAATGGTATATATTGCTGTGGTATATTGTTGGGGTTATACATTTCATAAAAATAAAACCTTTACTTTTTGCTTTTCAATAAAGCATCTAGCTCTTGCTTTTTCTCGTTGGCTTCTGCGTTCATTTGAAACAGTTGAAATATTCGGATGTCTTCAATTAAATCCTTTATCTTGCGCTGTTTTTCTTTCTCTTGTTGTTCAGCTTGCCACTCTAAAAGCTGCTGGTTAAATGACTTTTCCG
>CAJOGG010000295.1:0-1703 GCA_905234205.1 uncultured Synergistales bacterium
TATCAAACATAACAGCGTTATGAGTTTGAGTATAGGTTGGTTCAAGCGTCATTGTCATCGTTGTCATGGTTAGTTCCTCCTTAAAATGCGAAACTCATGAACTAATTTCCCATTAACTTCTGAATGAAATCGTGAAATTAATGCAATGTAACCTCTTTCTATGAGAGATTTAATCGAGCGTTGCGCTGTTCTTGTGCTACAGCCAGAACTTTCGGCAAATTCCTCAATGCATATCGCAAAGGTATTGTCATGCTGCATAGCGTAATCATAAAAATTGAGGTACATAACTATGGCTCTGGATGACAACACTCTATCTGAGAGAGCTTTTGCCCTCATAGGATGAGCCTTTTTATTGCGTTCCCATATTGATTCGCTTTCTTCTAGCTCTAAATCTGTAACTATTATTCTTCTTCTTTGTCCTTGTTCTTCTTTGGTTGTTTGTGTTGCTACTGTCTCGAAATTCCTCATTTTGTGTGATAAAATAACCTCCATTGAGTTTATTTTTTTTATGAAAGGAATTTTACCACATGTACGCGGTAAATTCTATACACTAAGAGCCGCGGGCGAGTCTCGTGGCTCAAATCATATCAATACAGGCTTCGTGCTACTTTATACGCTATGAAGCTGCTAAAATTTCTTTGACATACTCCCCATGCCTAAAGCCAGTGGCTTTGCGTCGATTTTTCTGTAAATAATATTTGCTAAAATTGCCCATGCATCAGTGAATTAAATGTCATAAAATACTATAAACACTGAAATAATGAGGGCTGTAATATGGACAATGACATTAGAAGAAATTATGAGGAAACGCATGGTTTCATAAAATTTAGATTGAATTTGGAGCGCGTATTGTATACGCTGTGGATACTCTTTGGGGCTGCCGAGTCAAAGTGTAAACATTTGTCGGGTATACCGTTGCGTCCTGAGAAGCAGGAGGAACTGAATCAAATTTCATTAAAGAAGGGTGTTCAAGCTACTACTGCGATAGAGGGCAACACGTTATCATTGGAAGATGTAGATTTAATTTACAATGGCGGGCGTGAAAATATTCCACAATCAAGGCAGTATCAAGCGCAGGAAATTAAAAATGTTTTGAATGCGTACAACGGAATCATACAAAATATAAATGACCATGGAATTTGTGAAGTCTCTTTGGCGACACTTGAGGAAGATAACAGGCAAGTGCTCGACGGACTGGAGCTTCAAGATGACATAATTCCTGGCGAAATACGAACTTATCCTGTAACGATCGGTAACTATTATCGCGGTGCGCCAGCGGAAGACTGTCGATATTTGCTTGATCGTTTGTTTGCTTGGCTATCTGAGGATTGGGGACTGTCAGCTAAATATCCACTCATTGAAGGAATACTGAAGGCCATACTGGGACACATATATATTGCATGGATACACCCGTTTGGAGACGGTAATGGACGCAGCGCACGCCTCTTAGAATTTCGCCTTCTTATGAGAGCTGGAGTTCCGTTGACTGCGGCACATTTATTGACGACGTTCTATAACGACACGCGGGAACGTTATTATGATACGTTAGTGCAGTCATCTCGAGTTGAGAATGGGGAATTGGCGTTTATTCATTATGCTGTGGAGGGGTTCGTGGACGCGCTTGACAGACAAATAGGAAGCATACTGGAAGAGCAATTAGACATAACGTGGGAAAACTATATTCATGAAGTTTGCTTTGGGGG
>CAJOGG010000295.1:1757-3309 GCA_905234205.1 uncultured Synergistales bacterium
ACTGACAGTTAAGGAGTTGCGTTATCGAGTGAGTGATGACGTTTTGAAGCAGTATCAGGGAAGCACGAAGATGTTGATGAGAGATATAAATTATTTATTAAACGCTGAGCTGGTATATAAGACTACAGATGGTTATCTTGCGGCTAAAGACAAGATGAAAGCATTTTTGCCACTTAAAATCTAATTCACTAAAATATTGCGTACTTGATCACAAACTATATTATCTAAGCATCGCAGGCGTCTTGATGGAAGGTTGTATGACTTATGACGAGTAAATGTGAAGTCCTGTAACTGATGCAATATACTTCTTGTCCGGCTCGTAAGCATTTTCTTGGCTGTCAGTACAAAATCCCCGCCGATCTTATGCCCTAAACTTCTCACATATTTTAAGTCAGCCTCCAATGTATTCTCCATCCCACGAGCTAGCAACGACATATTATTATCAAATACTGGGGCAAATTTCTTAATTTGAAACGTATCATTGTCTACCAAAAATCCAAAGTTTCCTAAATGTCTGTCCGGATTCAAAATTACACTATCTAAAACGATCATGTCCATAAATTCTTCTGCAAAGCCTAACTTCTCCATGAATGTCAAAATTTCTTCCATTCTGTAACGTTTTGACATATCCAGATATTTATACACTGGTACAAAACCATTATCCTCATCCGTAAACATATTGCACTCAGAAACTAAATGCCTCTTGAAGTAATGAAGAGTATATGCCACCGATGACTTACATATTATCGAAGCTAATTGTGAAGCGTAAAATTCAGAGTATGGTTCAAGTCCTGCATTTGCAAATCCAGAACTACCCTTCTTGTATAACTTAATATTACCTTCCCTTTCACGTATCCAGCACTTCTCAAATGAACCTTCAGATGTAAATTCGGGCGATGTTGACGATAATTTTAAGCCTTGTAGTCCTTTGTTGAATGCCGTCTTAGCAGCAACATCAGTAAATTTATTAGTGTATAAACTCACATCCTGCCATGATATATCTGTCTCCGCGGGACATACCCACAATGTATCATTCAGACCAAGTGCGTGTGTTAAGTCAATAAAACCTTTTACGTTGTCTATCTGCCAGTCCTTTAACCATTTTTGTAAATGTTCTTTGTGTTTCGCGTAGTTGCGGGTCTCTACCCAGTCATGTATTAACCCCTGTGGTAATAAATTATCATCAACGTAACGTTCAATTTCCTGGCAATAGTATTGCGATAATTTATCCAAGCTGACTCTGAACAATAAAAGCTTGCTATTTTTATTCATCAAGAAATATTCACTCATAACTTCCTGCATCCTTATTATTTAATTATTAAGCCTGCGCTACCATGCCGTACATACGGGTGCGAGCTTCATCATACCAATATTGCACACGCTGAATTTCATAGTCGTCCCCATCTGATAAGACTGCATTTAATAATTCATCTGCATATTCAGGGTCTTCAATAAAGTCATTAATCAAAATGTTGAGATTGACTGTGCCGTTCTTGTGGCTAGTAACTTAGCTTTGAGTGCATTTATGGCGGACTTGGCCATTGTGTATTCT
>CAJOGG010000295.1:3430-4230 GCA_905234205.1 uncultured Synergistales bacterium
TGACAAAGACAATTAGAATGATTGATAGTAGCCAGTAATCCCAATGGTATAAGCCAGCCACGTCATGTTTCAGCCCTTCAACATCACGTTGTAAAACAATGACCTCACCATAAACTTTATCAAGCTTCATATCTAATCTTGATAAATCTTCCCTAACTTCTTTCTTGAACGTATCAAAATCTTGTCTGATTTGTTCTCTGAATTTAGCATTGTCTTCTCGCATAAGAGCAAGTTGTTTATCTGTTTGAGCAAAATGTTTATCAAGTATTAGTGTCAGTGTATTAACAGTTAATGCTTCATCGTTGCTTGTCATTATTATTTCCTCCATGCATCGTGTATCCTCCTCAACTTTTCCTGTTGCTCAGCCTCAAGAGTATTTGGTATCAACTAAGCTATCTTTGTAGCTGGTAGTTTAGCCCTCAGCGTGGCTTCCGCCGACTCTATCATCTGTATAATTAATAACAAATCTGGGTTAGTAGCACTAACTTTTTTAGCATTATCAACCACGGTTCCAAAGTATGCGACACTCAACTCCGTCCTCTTGATCGCCATCTGTAAATATGTGATCACTTCTGTCAAAGTTGTGTTGACATCGAATTAAACTTTGTTTCAATAAGTTTTTCCACGTCTTCGAGTGTGAATGACGGCTTACGAGCTTCCTTAGTTTCTTCACGCCACTTTAAGAACTCTTTAGCAGCAGGAAAGCCAGCAAGTAACCCTAAAATCACAAGTCCAAGATAAATATCTTGTCGTAAGTCATTAATACGCGTATCAAGGTTTTTGTAATTTCCATCAGTGCG
>CAJOGG010000296.1 GCA_905234205.1 uncultured Synergistales bacterium
GTAACCGTTAATGATGTCGCTAATGTATTATTAGCTTGTGGAGGGAGTCCAATTATGGCCGATGAACCCGATGACGCTGTGGAAATCACTGCAATATGCGACGGACTCAACATTAACATAGGCACGCTTAACTCACGCACTATTGAAAGCATGTTCAAGGCCGGAAAGAAAGCCCAAGAACTTGGCCACACACTTTTGCTTGACCCGGTTGGAGCAGGAGCCAGCACTTTAAGAACAAACACAGCATTAAATATCATGCGCGAAATAAAATTTGATGTAATCAGGGGCAATGCTTCAGAGATAAAAACGCTCGTACTTGGTTCAGGCACTACACACGGGGTTGACGCGGATAAGGCCGACTCTGTGAACGACTCTAACTTGGCCTTCATGGTTGATTTCGTGAAGAACTTTGCGAAAACTTCGGGGGCGATTATTGCTCTAACAGGCGCGATTGATTTAGTTGCTGATTCAGAACGTTGCTTTGTGATTCGTAATGGTAAATCAGAAATGGGACGTATAACCGGGACTGGTTGTCAACTTTCTGGACTCATGACCGCTTTTGTAGCTGCTAATCGTGAGTATAAACTTGAGGCGGCGGCTTCCGCTGTATGCATGATGGGACTTGCTGGCGAACCGGCGAAGGAAATTCAACCTACAGAAACAGAATCATTGACGCGATCTACAACATGACCGGCGAAATTTTAGACTCGGGAGCAAAGTATGAAGTTCGATAAATCTTGCTTGAAGCTCTATGCTGTTACGGATCGTTACTGGCTGAATGGTCGTAAGCTTATTGATGATATTCGTGAGGCCATTGAGGGCGGAGCGACGTTGATTCAGTTGCGCGAGAAAAATTTGACTCACGATGAATTTAAGGCAGAGGCTCTGGATATTCAAACACTCTGCAAAAGTTATCACGTACCCTTCATTATTAATGACGACGTTACGCTAGCTTGTGAAATTAACGCTGATGGCGTTCACGTTGGCCAAGACGACCTGGAGGCCGGAGAGGTTCGTAAACTTATAGGACCGGGGAAAATTTTGGGCGTATCAGTCAGGACTGTAGACGAGGCATTATTAGCAGAGAGAAAGGGCGCGGATTACTTGGGAGCGGGGGCAGTCTTTCACACGGGCTCAAAAGATGATGCAGTTGACATTACACACGAAACTTTACGAGAAATTTGTAACGCCGTGAAAATTCCTGTTGTCGCTATCGGTGGGATAAGCGTGAAGAATCTTCATGAACTCGTTGGGAGCGGTATAGCTGGCGTGGCTGTGATAAGTGCAATTTTTGCCGCGGATAACATCAAGGAAGCTTCACGAAAATTGCGGAGATTAGTTGAGAATGTCATTACAGGGAGCAATATTTGACGCTGATGGGACGTTGTTAGACTCCATGCACATATGGAAAGAGCTAGGGGCGAGGTACTTGCAAAACTTACACATTGAGCCAGAAAAGGATCTTGCCCGGATTCTTTACCCCATGAGTCTTGAACAGAGCAGCAAATATCTACAGCAACACTATAACTTGAAACTTTCATGCGAGGAAATCCAATCAGGCTTTCTTGGAATCATAGAGAACTTTTATCGCAAGGAGGTGAGACTCAAACCGGGCGTGAAGGATTTATTAGAGTCTCTCAAGCGCAAAAATATTCCCATGGTCATAGCGACTTCAGGCGACAGAGATTTATTGCAGGCAGCGTTGACTCGCAACGGGATTAACGAATACTTCAGCAAGATTTTCACGTGTTCAGAGCTTGCTACGAATAAACATGAGCCCAAAATTTTTCTAGCATGTGCAGAATTTCTAGGGGTGAAGCCGGAAGTTATAGCCGTGTTTGAGGACGCATTGTTCGCAATGAGGACTGCCAAAAAAGTTGGATTCATCACAATTGGAGTCGAAGATACCTCTAATATTTTTGAGCGAGATCTAATTCGAGAGACAGCCGACGTAATTTTTGATTATCACTTGAAAATTTGAAAGTTTTTGTAGTTGAAAATGTAGTTGAAAAATTTCTATTGCGTGCCTCGTTGGAAAATTTCAGAAAAGTTTGATGTATATGTATTATATCATAAAGGAAAAGGAGATTGAGGTAATGAGGAGAGCTTTAACGATAGCGGGCAGTGATTCATCAGGAGGAGCAGGGATTCAAGCTGACATTAAGACAATGACAATGAACGGAGTCTTCGCAATGAGCGCAATAACTGCTTTGACTGCACAAAACACTACGGGAGTAACAGGCATTCTTGAGTCATCGCCAGAATTTTTGAGGCAA
>CAJOGG010000297.1 GCA_905234205.1 uncultured Synergistales bacterium
TTTTCTCCAGCTGTATAAGTTGAATAACTTGCTGAAATTACATTATTTGCATCAATAGTAATGTTATTACCTGCAGTATAAGTTGTATCGGTCGCTGAAATTACTCCGTTAGTAATAGTAACATTGGTTCCTGCAGTATAAGTTGTATCAGTCGCTGAAATTACGTTGTTAGTAATATCGACATTGGCACCTGCAGTGTAAGTAGTATCAGTTGCGGATATTACGTTGTTGGTAATATCGACATTGTCTCCTGCTGTGTAAGTAGTATCAGTTGCGGATATTACGTTGTTAGTAATATCGACATTGTCTCCTGCTGTGTACGTTGTATCAGTCGCCGAGATAACATTTTGATCTGATATCTGAACATTATTACCTGCTGTATATTTTGGTATAAAATCGACGCTCGCATTATCATCAAACGCGAGAATCTTCCCCGCTCGCTCCTCCGCTGATATCACAAAACTTTGGTTTTCTGTCTCTCCATCCGGCTGTCTCAAGCTTTTTTGCGCCGCCTCCAGACTTTTAATCTCTATTTCCCCGCTTTCGTTTGTATAAAAATAGCCTTCTTCTCCGCTTGGAAGTTCCAAGCCATCTTCACTTACCGTATCATCTATCGGTGCCCTGAGAATTCTGTTCTCAAATACATTATCTTGCGCAATCATCGTCAACTTATCTAACGCCGCCTCTGTCGTGGTGCTGAATTTCGTTTGTGCATTGAATATTTTCTCTTGTGTTATCGGAATGTCGCGATAGATAACCAGATTATTCAGATTGGCATGCGAGGTCATAAAGGTCACCACTCCCCAAATGCCGTTTGTGCCATCTGATGAGGTGATGTAATAGTCCGTATCAAGTGTAAGCTCTGTTAATGTGCTGTTTTCATCGTCATCTACTTGCGTACGTATCGCTACTTTTATATTTTCATCAAAATCCAGGTACTTAAACGGGATGTTAAACGTATCTCCTATCGCTATTTCCGTTAACATGTATATCGTTTTCGCTTCCGAGGTGCGTAATTCTACCGTCATGTGACCTATCCTTCCGACATATACAGTGTAACAAGAGACATACCACAACCCCAAAAGTCATTTTTGGATGGTCTTATCATGATTTGTTATAATTTAATAAAGTTGGAGATAATTATGCAATTATATTTAAATAATCTTGCAGATGGCGGGACTTCCTAAAGTTCCTAACAATCCTAAAGAACTTTTTGATATGGTCGCCAATAATTCACAATTCAGAAAAGATTTTCAGGCAGCAGAGCAAGCAGGGATTTTAAAACGAGATTCCCAAGGAAATTTGAACGTGCTCGATCAAGATAAACTCAATTCCGCCGTTCAGAATTTTTTTGTGAATATGTTTAAGGGTAAATAGTTAAGGAGATAACAATGGCTGACGATAATAACATAATGAGCTTCTTGCAAGGTGCAAGTATGCGTAATAACCACGATAGTTTCGGAGGTAATGGTGGCGAATTGCTCATCATTCTCTTGTTCCTCATGCTCGGTGGTAACTGGGGCGGTGGCTTCGGTAATAACGGTATGGCCGCTGCCGCTATGATGAACGCCAATAATAATCGTAATGACAACACGCAATTCGAGACACTTATGGCAGGCCAAAATCAACTAAAAGACCAAATGAACTATAACGGTCTGATGGAATCCATCAATGACTTCAGTAAGCAGTCTTCAGCGCAGACTTATACCATCGATAACGCTATCAATAGTGGATTCGCGAATACTCAGAGCTCACTTTGTCAGGGATTTAACGGTATTAATACCGCTATCTCCAATACAGGCTGGATGATTTCTGAAAAGCTGAGCACTCTCGCAGGACAGAATAACCTTCAGTTGCAAGCAATTCAAAACTCAATGGCTCAGGGCTTGTGCGACATTAAAGGCGCTATCTTAGCTTCCACTCAAACAATGATGGACAAGATGTGCGCTAACGAAATTCAAAACCTACGCGATAAGGTCTTTGAAGCCTCTCAGAGAGAACAAACTACTAGTATTGTTTCTCAGCTCAAAACGACAACAACAGCTTAAGTGGTCGTTTCCATTTCGGAAATAATAATAAGGGGGGGGACAGTTAGTCCCCCTCTTTTTTTAGTATGTTACTTGATCAAAATAGTGTGACATATCCACATTCAATTCAAAAAGTCTTCTGAAAAGAATATGTATTCATTAAAGCACATTCCACACAACAATATTCCCCATCTTCCTCGTGAGAAACTTTGTTAGTATTCATTGTTATTCTCCTCCCGATTCTTTATATTTGCGCTCCCACCTTTTTATAAACTTATAAGAAGCCTCATTCTTTATAAATCCTTATGTATTCAGAAGTAACATATTCATTTAGCGCTTCAAATAATATTCTCATAGCCGGTAGCGTTTTGCATACATCATCAGGTAAAATCCCTGCTTCCTTTAATCTTTCGGCATTACTGATATAGCTTAAGCATTTACCCCTTAAATCTTCCGCTGCATCAGTTATTTCTTCGTAATCATCTAACACTTTTTCGACCCTAATATTTGTATTTTTGCGGCTTTCCAAAGGAGTTATAAACGAAAGCCGCATTTTGTATGAAGTTGTGACTGCGCTACAGTTAGAAAATTTATGGAGATGAGACAATCACAACCTCATATTATCTTAAAACGGCATATCTGCCAACCGATCACCCATTGACTGCTTCGCTTTAG
>CAJOGG010000298.1 GCA_905234205.1 uncultured Synergistales bacterium
AAAGCCACCAAGAACTGTTGAGCATGGATTATTCGGAAAGCCTACTGTATTGAACAACGTAGAGACTTACGCAAACGTCCCAATGATAATTTTAGCCGGTGCGCAATGGTTCAGAAGCATTGGTACAGAAGGAAGTCCTGGCACAAAAACTTTCTCACTAACTGGCGCAGTAAGAAATACAGGATTGATTGAAGTCCCGTTTGGAATTACCCCGCGTGAAATAATTTTCAAGATCGGTGGAGGCTTAAAAGGTGGCGCGAAATTCAAAGCTGTACAGATCGGAGGACCTTCAGGAGGCTGTTTGACCGAAGCACAACTTGATGAACCATTGGACTTTGATAGCGTTAAGAAACTTGGCGTAATTGTCGGGTCTGGCGGATTGGTCGTAATGGACGAGGATACCTGCATGGTAGAAGTTGCCCGCTTCTTCATGGAGTTCACACACAGGGAGTCCTGCGGTAAATGCGTTCCATGCCGTGAAGGTACCCTCAGAATGTTAGAAATCCTGGAGAGAATTGTAGCAGGTCAAGGCGAAATGGAGGACATAGAGCGATTACGAACTCTTGCTGACTTAATCATTCACACAGCCTTATGCGGACTCGGAAAATCTGCGCCTCTTCCAGTCGTAAGCACGTTAAATTCCTTCCTTGATGAATATATCGAACACATACAGAACAAAAAATGCCGTGCCCATGTTTGCCAGAAGCTCAAGCAATATATTATCGAGCCCACTAAGTGTAAATCATGCTCAAAGTGTGCGCGCGGTTGTCCCGTTCAGGCTATCAGCGGTGCCCCGAAAGTTCCTTACGTCATCAATCAAGACAAGTGTATCAAGTGCGGAGCTTGTATTGAGGCGTGCCCGTTCAAAGCTATTTATGTTGCATAGGAGGTGTATTTAAGAATGGGAGTTATGAAAATTGACGGTTACTCCGTAGAATTTACTGATGAGCCTAACATTTTATCCGTGATAAGAAAAGCCGGAATCGATTTGCCGACGTTGTGTTATCATTCGGAACTTTCGATTTATGGAGCTTGCAGACTGTGCAACGTTGAGGACGATAAGGGCAGAATGTTCGCATCATGTTCAGAGCGTCCGCGTGACGGAATGAGCATCAAGACCAGCACACCAAGGCTTGTACGTTACAGAAGAATGTTGATTGAGTTAATGCTTGCGTCACATCACAGAGACTGTACGACTTGCGTTAAGAGCGGCGATTGTGAGTTACAGAACCTTGCACACAGACTCGGAGTCAGCACTGTACAATGGGGCTATCGTGAAAGAAAGTACGAGAAAGATTTTAGTTCCCCCTCAATCGTGAGAGATCCCGATAAGTGCATTTTGTGCGGGGACTGCGTGAGAGTCTGCGAGGGCATTCAAGGAATCAACGCCATTGATTTTGCACATAGAGGCACTGACGCAATGGTTATCCCGGCATTTAATAAGGAGATCGCGAAAACTGACTGTGTGAACTGCGGTCAATGTCGTGTGGTTTGTCCAACGGGAGCAATCACAATCAAGACCAACATTCGTCCTGTGTGGGAAGCGTTGGCGGATCCAAACGTTAAAGTCTTTGCACAAGTTGCACCTGCCGTGTCATGGGTAAAATCGTTGCTGCTCTTCATAGATTGGGCTTCGATGAAGTTTATGACACTACGTTCGGGGCTGATATGACTATCCTTGAGGAGAGCAAAGAGTTCTTAGAGCTTTACAAGAATGGCGGGCCTTTCCCGTTATTCACGTCATGCTGCCCGGGGTGGGTGAAGTTCTGCGAAAATCGTTGGCCTGAATTTGTCTCGCATATATCAACGAGTTACTCACCGCTTCAAATGCTAGGTTCTGTCGCAAGAGAATACTACGCTGATCCCGCTAACAACGAGGGCAAAAAAGTTGTGTCGGTCGCCATAATGCCATGTACGGCCAAGAAAGCTGAAATCTTGCGCGATGATCTGAAACGTGACGGCAAACAAAATGTTGATTACGTTCTCACGACTGAAGAAATGATAAC
>CAJOGG010000299.1 GCA_905234205.1 uncultured Synergistales bacterium
ACTAATGAAGATTTTATCATAAGCAATCGAATTTTCTTGTGGCTAAAATTTTTGATGACGCGACTATACAAATTATAATCCTTCGCATTTATTATTAACATGCAATACTTGAAGAGTTCGCCTGCAACATACTTGTTTAAAACGTAATCTCTAATGAATTTGTCGTGAATATGCCTTCTTACGCATCGCTCGACACGCCATAGTGCCAGTAACTCCTGTGTAAACGCTTTATAACTTGAACGCTCAGTTTTGCAGACAAATGTCTGTTGTTCTGAATGATGAATATGAGTATACAAAACCTGATTAATAGTAGACACCTTTGCACTAGTGGCGACAGCTTTCATCGAAAATTCCTTATCCTCAAGAATGTAACACCGTTCATTGAAACGTAAATTATACTTATCCAGTAAAGCTTTCTTGAAGATAACATTCCATATACTCCACAAAGGGATTGTTTCTGCTATACCCGCAAATAAAAGTTGTTCAGGTGATAAGTGTATCCCCCGCAACTTTTCTTCTATCACATATCGATCTTCGTCCTCATAGTAACGTTGATACACACATAAGACTAAATCCGCCTCTTTGGCTTCTGCTTCATTACACAAGCTGGATACAAAATTTCTCTCGCATAAGTCATCGTGATCGAAGAATATTACATATTTGCCATTTGCAACTTTCAAGCCTGAATTACGTGCTGCTGATTGATGGCCATTCTTTTCTCGTTTTACTATCCTAAACTTCCGGCTACTACCCTCTAGAACATTCTTGCAAATTTCTACAGTATTATCAGTAGAAACATCATCCACAATTATCATCTCCAGATTCTCATAGTCTTGATTTATGATAGATTCAAGGGTTCTGGTAATACGTTTCGAACCATTGTACGTTGGAATGATAATGCTTACTAATGGTTGTATATCTGACATGGGTTATCCCTTCTTTCTCAACTTGAAATATAAGTCAGGCATGTAAAGAATCATTAATGCTTTCATGTAAATTTCTGGGTTGATGAATAAAACTCTGCGTGAAGTTCTCAAAATATTCCGCGTTGTTGCGTCCTTCAGAAGTGAATAAAATTTTTCGCGATCGTTTGCTTTTGCACAAATCGTAAATCGTCGTATTACCGCTTCCGGAATTAACATGTTATCGGCAATAAATTTAACTCGTTCTGATTTTGTGTGTTGGCTTATGTATTCAGCTGCTCTGTAATGTGCGTCTGTGCTATCTATATATTTTCTTAGGTCTTTCTCGTGAGTATTATTCTCGCGTACTGCTCCCATCTCGTTGCTATGAACATATACGTATAAACTTTCTGTAACGTACGAAACTCTTTCAGCATGACAAAATGCCTTCAGCTGAAACTCAACGTCTTGAAACGCTGTGCACCCTTCATAATAACGGAGCTGATATTGTTTTAACTAAATTACTTTATTAACCATTCTCATATATAATGCTTGCTCGTTGCTTAATGGTTGTGGATCGTCGATAGTTATCAGCTCTTGTTCATCGGCCCCGCCATTCTCAAAATGCTTTGTGTAACCTCCAAATGAAATATCACTATCATATTTTTGCGCAACAGTCACCAAGCTAGAAACTAAATTCCGTCTTGCTAAGTCATCAGCATCACAAAACCACACATATTTTCCGTATGAAGCTTCTAGTCCAGTGTTTCGTGCAACAGATTTTCCCTTATTGACATTGTGAGTAATGACTCTGAATTTACGATTACTTCGGCTTAAAATACGTTCAGAAATTTCGTGACTCGAATCATTTGACGCATCATCAACCACAATAATCTCAATATTATCGTAGTCTTGAGCTATGATTGATTCAAGGGTTGCTGCTATATGAAGCTCCTTGTTGTATAAGGGAATTACTACGCTAACAAGCTCACTAGCCATTACTGACAAAAACACCTCCTGAAAGTTTTGGGCTGATTATAGCATTTTGGTATAATTCGACAAAATTTTTATGGTTAGGACTGATTGAGATTTATCATGAAAATTCTTCACATTGTCCCAGAGTTTGAAGAGGGCGGAGTAGAACGTTATGTGGTTCAGTTATGTCATGAGCAAGTCAAACGAGGGCATGAGATTACACTCGCAACTGCCGGCGGAAAACTGGAAAAACTATTGCCAGATAAGAACGTGAGAATATTGCATTTACCTGTGCAGCGAAAAAATTTGTTCACGATAGCTTATTCATCATATAAACTAGCAAAGATTAACGACTGGGATATAATTCACGCTCATTCCCGTGTGCCTGCTTGGATAGCCTGGAGAACTTCAGCAAAAACTAGAATTAAATGGATCATGACAGCACACGCTCCTTACTCGTTGAACATAGGCATAAAACCTTTACTTCACGCTGATGGAGTTATATGCGTATCTGATTCAGTGAGGCATGAACTTGAAAATTACCTGCCAGCAAACACGATCACTATACCTAACGGAATCCGAGAGCCTAAATTTTCGTGGGAAGGTAAATATTTTCCGGAGAACAAAAAGTTTCTATACGTTGGATACTTGGCCAAGAGGAAAGGGCTTGACATAGCGTTAAGAGCTTTAGGCAATCTCAAAGATTTTGAATGGACGCTCGATATTGTGGGCGATGGTTCACAGCGTAAAGATCTTGAAACTTTAGTGAACGAACTTGGCATTGATGACAGAGTTAAATTTTACGGTTTCCGTGATGATACTGATGAATTTATGAGCAAAGCAGCTTGCTTGTTATTTCCATCGTATCAAGAAGGACTGCCATTAACTGTAAACGAAGCTCTGGGAGTTGGCCTACCTGTTTTAGCGTCGGATATTGAACCATTGAGACCTTTAGCG
>CAJOGG010000300.1:0-1388 GCA_905234205.1 uncultured Synergistales bacterium
AAGACTAAGGCCAAGCTCGTCAAGCAGAAAATCAACTCCACCTTCTGGAATGTACTTGCCCATGTCTATGCTTACGTGTTGTTCATAATCTACATGACACCTGTAGTGATGATAGTGCTATTCTCGTTCCAGAATTATCCGGCAATCAGGAGCAAGATGCTCAACGTCAAGGACTGGACTCTCGTGAACTACTTCGGGACGCAGAATTACGAATATATGACCTCACGAGGGAGACTCAGGACGCGCATAGGCTCAATCTCTGGCGTATTCTCTAACTCTGACGCAGTCGGAGGTATTCGTTTATCGTTCATAATGTCGGCGGTGGCGGCGGCGTTGGCTTGCGTTATTGTAGTGTTAGCTGTGTCGTATATATTCAAGCACCGTAATAAAACCAGGGCACTTGTAACAGAAAGCTGCTTGTTGTTCCCTTGGTTGCTGCCTACGATATTAATATGTTACTCGTACAGAATATTCTTTAACCGTGAAGTCTGGTACGTGTTCGGACAAAATTTATACTGGCGCGAAAATGTCAGGCTGCTAATCATAATGGCATACACCGTTACGAAATTGCCTTTTGCGCTACGAATGATTAAGGCGGCGTTCTATGCGATTGATGACGAACTTGAAGAGGCCGCGAAAAATTTAGGAGCTTCTCCTGCGTATACGTTCCTGAAAGTGAAATTGCCGATTATCCTGCCGAGTGTGCTAGCTGTGTTTGCTCTGAACTTCAACGCGTTGTTCACAGAGTACGATATGGGCGCGACATTCCAATCGTCTTACGGTAAAACTTACGCAATGATTATCCAGAATATGACCATGGAAGAAGGCCGCGAGGGTTATAACATAAATGCGTCTGGACGTCGTTGTGCGTCTACGGTTTTCATAATGATCGTGTCAGGAATAATTCTGTATCTTGTCTATGGAGTCGGATCGCGTGACTTAGGAGAGAGACTCGAGGCGCGCAAAAAATGGAAGAGACGGTGGGCAAAGCTTACAGGCAAGAAAAATATCTAGGGGGCTAGTGAGTCCCCTTTTTGTTATCCTCTCATAACGTCAAGAGCACCATTCCACATATCGCGGGTAGTTGTTACGACGCTCAAATTTGCTTCATAGGCTCTACTTGCAACTAACATATCCGTCATTTCACGAACAAGATTAACATTTGGGTAAGCAACATAGCCATCTTCATTCGCGTCAGGGTGATCGGGCTGATAAGTCATTCGTGGGGCGCCGTTATCTTCTGTAATTTCGAGAACTCTGACTCCTCCTATATCGTGATAGCCTCCGAGCGTGTTATCGAGCATTTCTGAGAAGACCGGGACTCTACGTTTATAAGGGCCGCCAGCTTTTGTTCTGGTCGTGTTAATGTTGGCTAAGTTCGATGAAAT
>CAJOGG010000300.1:1546-3076 GCA_905234205.1 uncultured Synergistales bacterium
CTTGCGGCTACCCTCATGAATCCCGTGTACATCATTCGCGTTTCTGCTAAGACTGCCATTTCTCGTTCGGGGTCTACGTTGTTCAAGTCAAGTCTATATTGCTCGTCCATGACCTTTATTTCGGCGGCGTGTACGTCTTTGATCTTCAGTGGGTGTGAAGGAATGTGACCGGCATTTGTTACTGTCATATGCAATTGTTTATCCTGCTCCATAACTTCGCGCATTTGGTCCTCAAATGATACATTACGACGCGCATAACCTGGTGTATTAGCGTTGGCTACGTTCTTGGTTACTGCTTGAAAACGTTGTGCAAGACATTCTGACTCTTTCTCTATTACGTCCCATGTATAATCGCCTAACATATTATCAACTCGCCTCCTAAAAGAAATACCACCATAAACTTATAAGCACAAATAATGCTAACAGCCCCAGCCCGGTAATAACAAACGTACTCCACATAGCTACATTGAAGCAAAACATTATCCCACCAATAATCAAGGCCAAGGGCGAAAAGACAAACGAAACAAGCCATAACACTATCGTCGGCTCCATGAATAAGAATTCTATGCACGCACGTATGCTGCTGAATATATCTTTAATCTTCTCCCACATGAAAAATTTTCCTCCTTAAGTGTGTATTATTAAGTATAGCATGTAGGGAAGTTCACAAAATATCTCATGAATTACACTGACACTTGATTTAACCCTTGCATGTTATAATTCGAGCCAACAAATTAAGTATTCATTCAAAAATTTCTCAACACAAATTCACAATCATTCAAGGGGGTATATTCTACAAATGATCAAGCTTTATGATGAAGGTGTATATCTCATCGACGGTAGCAAAATCGTCCCTGAAAGCCAGGCCGGCAATCAATACAACAAGGCTGACGCTAAGAAGGGCACAATAGCTTACGGAATCCTGAAAGCTCACAACACTGCGGATAACATGGACCACTTGAGGATCAAATTTGACTCAATGGCTTCACATGATATTACGTTTGTTGGCATCATTCAGACTGCTAGAGCATCAGGCATGAAGAAGTTCCCACTTCCTTACGTAATGACAAACTGCCATAACTCACTTTGCGCGGTAGGTGGCACAATCAACGACGACGACCACTATTTTGGACTCAGTGCGGCTAAGAAATACGGCGGCATTTATGTTCCTCCACACATTGCAGTTATTCACCAGTTTATGCGCGAAATGTTCGCTGGTTGCGGAAAAATGATCCTTGGCTCTGACTCTCATACTCGTTATGGCGCTCTTGGCACAATGGCAATCGGTGAAGGCGGCGGAGAACTCGTCAAGCAATTGTTGCAGGATACTTACGACGTAGCTTATCCCGGAGTCGTTGCGATTTATCTCACTGGCAAACCTGCTCCTTACGTTGGCCCGCATGATATAGCCCTCGCAATCGTCAAAGCTGTATTCAAGAAAGGCTACGTGAAGAACAAAGTTATGGAATTTGTTGGCCCTGGCGTTGCTTCAATGACCACGGATTATAGAAATGGCGTTGACGTAATGAC
>CAJOGG010000301.1 GCA_905234205.1 uncultured Synergistales bacterium
AAGAAATATAATTTTTAGAAATTATGGCGTGTTTCTGAATTAACAGAGGCACGCTTTTTTGTTTAGTTCCGATTTCAAATACTCATAGCGTTCTTTTTTCTCGTCCTTGGCAAAATGAACCTCACGAAATTGTTCAGGGTTATGAGAATAATTCAATGCCTCGCCACGAAATTGTTCACTAGTTAAATCAAACGCAATGTCATTAACAACGTTGTAGCAATGAATGCTTCCATCAGGCCGTACTATTCCGTAGACTTTGCCGCCGAAAATATCTTGAGCAAGAAACGCCGTGATCGAACATTGGCCAAGAGTCATATTATCTTCGCTCCAGTTTTGACGCATTCTAGGCGCACATGAATATTCGCACCAAATATTTTTCAAAGCGTCGTACAAATCTAATGGTGTATCAACTCCGAACGAGTCATCAAGCGCGTGAATGTTGTTGACGTTTTCACAGCCGTAAAAGTTATATTGCATGTCAACTAATCAGCTCCTCTAATTCATTTACGTTAAGGCCGGCTCTTATTCCGAATCGAGTCAACACGAAATCATATTTAGCCGGATCTTCTTGACAAATTTTCTGAAAGTTTTCCGTTATCTCTAAGGCCGTTTTGAGGTCAGCTTGCTTGCGTTTCGTGAAGCCGAGTTTGCGAGCTATGTTATGCATGTGTGTATCAGTGGGCACGATTAAATCACTTGGCCGAAGAATTTTCCACCCGCCCTGATCAACATCATCACACCTTACAAGCCACGCGCTCTTATCCCTAGGAGCAGTTACGAGTGAAAACGCCCCAGGCTCTTTGTTGCGTGATAGAGTATCCGAAAATGTATCCAAGCCTGATAATAAATCCCCGTGCGAATCTTTGAGGCATTCTCCCAAAAAGTTTTCCAGCGAGTCGTATTCGCGTACTATGCTTGAGATATTAGCGAGTAAGTTATTTATGTCGTTAGCGGTCGTGAATCTGTGCTTGAAATTTTCCGGGACGATCTCAAAATTTTTTGCGTTAATCAGAAATTCATGCGGGCCTTCAGTAAGACGGGCTAAAACTTTCTCAACGCTCTTCATTATCTGTGAGACTCTACCATAAGCCAGCGACGAAGCTATTAACCCGACTATCTCCCTATCGCGAACATTTTCATACGAGTACAAGAAATATAATGGGTCAGGATTAATTAATTCGCGACGCTGATAGACGTAATACAAGCCTTCAAGAAATGAACGTAATTTATCGTTGTTCATGGTCGTACGAAAAAGGGAAGCCCCCTTTGTCCAGAAAACTTCCCTGTGTGGTTTGCGTGTTTATTAGTGATGTAAGCTTTAACGTGCTGCAAGTTCTCTATCAACGATATAGACGTGATGTTTATCGCTGCCGAGGAACTCCAACTTACTTACGATGCTGCTAGTGTTGTCCTCTTCCTCCATTTGCTCATCGACGAACCATTTAAGCATTGATTGTGTGGCGTAATCTTTCTCACTGACGGCCAAGTCAACTAGCTTATAAATTCTTGAAGTGACATATTGTTCATGAGCGTATGAAGTTTTGAAAACGTCAAGCGCGTTCTCGTAGGTCTCTTTAGGTTTAGCGATCTCCGGAATAATAACACGTGCGCCACGTTCATAGAGGTAGGCTATGAATTTTTCTGCGTGTTCGATCTCTTCGTTGTACTGCTTCTTCATCCAGTGAGCCATGCCGTCAAGGCCTTCAGCTTTGAAGTATGATGACATTGCAAGATAAATATACGCTGAGTCAAATTCGGCTTTGATCTGGTCGTTGATAGCAGCAACCATTGCGTCAGAGATTTTCATGTTATTTCACTTCAGCCTTCCAGAGTCCGTGTAAGTTGCAATATTCGCGCATTACTGAGCCAGCTTTTGCACAATGGAATTCAGCTTCAGGAGCTTCACCGGGCTTGAGGAACTGTCTGCAAACTCTCTCACCATTGATTACTTCGATCCACTCAATATAATGAGCGTCCCAACTTTAACATTAACGCCTTCAAGAACAGGTACATGCTTTTCCGTGGCAGCGTCAGTTGTATTCTCGGCCATTAACTTCATAGGTTCGCCACAACATGAAAGAGTGCCGCCTCCAACATGCATAACCTCAACAATATTTCCACACTTAGCGCATTTATAAACGCTTAACTTTTCCATAAATCATTTACCCCCTACAAAAATTTTACGCGTATTATAATAGCCTCAATCGAGAAATTTAGACAGGAACAAAATACGCAAAAGGTGAATATACATGAGACTTAGAGCTAGAAAAGGTTTTACGCTGACGGAATTATTAACGAGCATGATAATTCAATCAATGTTTGTGATAACTCTGTGCGGAGCATTTTATTTACTACTATCATTCGGGACGAGGACACAGGCAATATTTACGGCACGAGAACGAGGCCAACGAGTCATAACGTTTGTGGAGAACAGAGTCAGAAATGCGGGACTAGGTTTGCACGAATTAAAAAAAGTCACTGATGTTCAGAAAGCAATGAAGCCACTTACGGATAATGGAAAACCGTTATACAACTCTCGTAAGATAGATACAATAACAGGATTACGATTGCCCGTTGCGATTTCCTATTCTGATCAATGGCCTAGAGTTTACACATCAAAGACCACCAATAACATCGTAACCTCAAATCCATATAAAACCGAAGACAACGAAACCAAACAAAAAATTATGTGGCATGGAAACATCTTGACGGTACTTTATCCGCAACGTGAAGACAGCAATAATGTTAATCTCGTGGTCGTAACAGAGAAAGTACCTAAAGTTGGAATTAACTACGATAATTTATATGACGAAATCATGAATGCTCTTGCTGAGAACGACGAATTTTGGACGAAGCAATTTACCGATGAATTCAAAAGACTACAGATTGGTACGAGCCCTAAAAACGCGATAGACTATTACAATAATCAAAAAAGTTCAAAATCTATACGTTACGCTGCTGAAGAAACATTAAATAAATTGGCGATATTTTCTAATCCTCCAACTAATGAACAAAAAGCGAAGAAACTCATAAAGGTCATTGATGAGAATTTAATTTCAGACTCATATCTCGAGATTGAGTACAAATTCATAAGCGAAGACATTAATATGTTCAAGAATTCACAATTTGGAGAAGGACATAATTCTAACAATAACGTAAATAGTAACGACATAAGAGGCTGGAGCGTCATGGCAGGAACAGGAGTTCCCATACAAATTTCGCATGATGTAGGAGAAAAACAGAAGATTAACTTGTCCTTTGACTCGAACTTCAAAATTAACACCGGCGACGAATTACTATATCTCAAGGCCGACAGAATGTTTGTGAATGATAGCGACGGTGAACAAAAT
>CAJOGG010000302.1 GCA_905234205.1 uncultured Synergistales bacterium
CTACTAAGGATTCTGATAACACAAATAGCGATCGTTATTTGCGAAGTATCGCAATAGCAAGGAGTTGTTATGAGAGCGCGAGAGATAGGCTTTTGCAGTTATACCCATGGACTTTTGCCCGCAAGAAGGCAACATTAGCAGCGGGTAGTGATTTACCCAGTAATGTGTTGACGGTCCTTGCAGTATTCGTTGATGGAGCACCTATAGAATTTGAACGTGTAGGAAGAAAGTTAAACATTACGAAATCATGTGAGTACCGTTATATAGCAAGAATCACAGACGAAGCAGAATGGGACGGAGCCTTCAAGGATTTATTGTGTTATGAATTAGCTAAAGAGATAGTAACAGCGACGACAGCCGAGGTTAATATACTTCAAGCCTTGGAGCAGAAGTCGCAAATCATAGTGAACCAGGCGTATAAATCCGGAGTAGTGAAATCTGACACACCGATATTATTAACAGAAGAACTTCACAACAGGGCAATAACATTGTCACATGGAACGCGCAATTATTCAGGGTCAGGCGAGACTGCAAACTCACAAGGGCTTGACATTGCGGGAGAACAGAACACACGCACGATCGATGAAATAAACGCTTGCACGAGAGCCGCTGATGACGTAGAGAAAAAACTGTTTGAGCTTTATCCGTGGACTTTTACGAAGAAGAGCTCAACTCTCACATCTGCAGCAACTATTGCGGGGTGGTCAAATGGTTATGATTTGCCTTCAGATTGTTTGAACGTTTTATGTTTAATAGTAGGTGGTCAGAGCGTAGAATACGAGAGGACAGCTGATAAAGTTTTCTGTAATGGTACAAATGCCACCATACGTTACACTACACGGATCAGCGACAAAACAAAATGGCCGTCATTATTTCGTGATGTGTATTGCTATATGTTAGCGGTTGAAGTTGTACTGGCAACGACAGCAAATGCAGATATTGTTCAGTTGTTAGAGCTTAAGGCCGCGCAGATAATTCAACAGGCTTACAACACTGGATTAATTAAAGACGAGACTAATATTCCCATAACCGAAGAGATTTACAAGCGCGCAATAATGTTGTCCGAAGGTGTACGGGATATTTCACAGATAGACAAGGACGGAGTAGCAAGCTTTAGTAATTCCAAAATTAGTACCGAACGTCGTACAAGGAGTCTAGCAATAGCAAAAGCAAGCTATGAGAGTGTTAGAGATCGAACACTTCAATTATTCCCGTGGATATTTGCACGTAAGGTTACAACAATTAATGCGGGAGCTAATCTTCCTAGCGATTTATTGAGCTTGCTTGCGGTGTTTGTTAATAATATTCCTGTTGAATGTGAACAGCATGATAATAAATTGTCATTAACGACAGCTTGCGAAATCCATTACACAGCAAAGATCACAGATTCTTCAAAGTGGGACGGAGCATTCAAAGACATATTCTGCTATGAGCTAGCGAAAGATATAGTCATGGCAACCACAGCTGACGCGAATACTTTGCAGTTGTTGGAGCAGAAAATTCAGAGTAATAAAAGCTGAAACTCATACAGAGTTAACGGAAGAGATTTATAATCGCGCTATAGCTTTATCACATGGAGTGAGAACTTTATCAGGCGCAGGCGAATCTGCAAACACGCAGGGTACTGACATTTTAGGGCGTCAAAATTCCCGAACAGTTGAAGAGATTAACGCTTGCAAACGAGCAGCAAATTCAGTGCGGGAGAGATTATTGCAACTGTACCCGTGGACTTTTGCAAAAAGGACTAAAGATAATCCCGATCAAATTGAAGCTATCACAGGGTGGAAGTACGGATATAGCCTTTCAGTTTTACCGATGGCAATTTTGGCAGTTTATTCTAACGGTGAGCCTATAGATTTTGAAGTGCAGTCAACATCGTCTAATCATTTTTATTGTAATAGTGAAAACGTTTCGGTTGTGTATATTTCAGAATCGTTAAATATGTCAGTATGGCCTGGAATATTTCAAGACGCATTTTGTTATGAGCTAGCACAGGAAATAATTTTAGCGACAACTGGAAATTCTGAGCAAATAGCTTTACTTGAACAGAAGAAGCAAGCGTTGATAGTGGACGCATATAAAAGCGGTGCTATAAAATTTGAGACAAGAATCCCCGTCAAGCAAGAATTATTCAATCGCGCCATAGGCCTTGTAAAAGGTCAGAAACGAGATCAGCAGCTTGACATGAGGAATAATCGCTACGAAGATGAAATTTCAGCATGTAAAAGAGCGTTCGATTCTGCCCGTAAAACAACCCCCCTTGACGAATCAAGAGAGGCATGTATAATTTTCGTAAATTCATTAAATTAAGGAGGATATAGTAACATGCAACAAGAAGTAACGCAATTTTTCTACACAACAGAAGACAACACAACAACAAAAGTCCGCACTTGGAAGGACGTAGACGGCGCAGTATGGTTTGTGGGTAAA
>CAJOGG010000303.1 GCA_905234205.1 uncultured Synergistales bacterium
ATCATGATTGATTAAACTCTTCTCCCTTCAAATTTTGATACTACGTAATTTTTACGGATAAATTTTAGCATATAACCCGCAATTTTACACATGACTTAAATTTTTGCCTCGCTTAATTTGTACTTCAAGGTGTTCAATTTCGCCGCCGGAGTCTATCATAATTTCACTCAAAGCATTAGCAACTTCATCGGCCTCGTGTTCGGAACATTCACATACAAGCGAGTCATGAACTTGCAAGAATAATTTGCCGCCTTGTTGAGACTCGAAATTTATCATGGCTCTTCTTGCAATATCTGCCGCCGTTCCCTGAATAGGACTGTTAATCAAAGCTCGATCCAACGCAACTCCTTTAGCTGGAATCTCTCTAACTGGCCTTATACGTCCTGCAACTGTACGTGAAAATCCTCGTTTCTTCGCATCACTTACAATCTCGTCCAAAAATTTCTGTAGTCCTGGCAAAGCGTTAAAGTATCTGTTCATGATCTCTTTAGCCTCTTCACGTGAAACGTCAAGCCTATCAGCAAGCCCGTACATGCTCATTCCGTATAGTAACCCAAAATTTATCATCTTGGCCGCACGTCGTAATTCAGGCGTGACAAATTCTGGCGCTTTATCAAATACCCATGAGGCTGTCTCGGTGTGAATGTCGCGTTTGTTCTTGAAAGCGTCAATTAATCTTTCTTCACCTGACATATAAGCAAGAGCTCTTAACTCAATTTGTGAATAATCTGCAGCGACGAAAATATTATCAGGATTTACTGGAACAAGCCCTGATTTAATTTTCTCTGCCCATTGCCCGAATGCCGGAATGTTTTGTAAGTTTGGATCTCTGCTGCTGAGTCGTCCTGTACCTGTTCCTTGCCTGCTGCTCGTTTCAACGGGATAACAAAGCCGCTTAACATTTTGCTTAACTCTCTGTATTCAAGAATGAGGCCAGGGATTTTGCCATTAGGTTTCTTTGAAAGTTTCTCAAGCACGCCTGCATCTGTTGAATATAATTTCTTGCCTTTGGTCATTGTGTCAGGTTCAAAGCCTAATCGCTCAAACAATAGCCATGAAACTTGCTGCGGAGAATTAATGTTAATCTTGACGCCAGTGTCATGTTCGATCTCAAGCTGAATGTTGTAAATTTTCTCCTCAAGCTCACTTTGAATGGTAATAAACTTTTTCGAGTCAAGTCTAACGCCTCTATCTTCCATACGATTAAGAACTGGGATTAATGGCAAGTCGATATTATTCATGAGATCGTTTAAGCCATCGTGAGTTTTAAGTTGCGCGTTAAATTTTCCGACTGTATCAGCAAAAATTTTGTCGTTGGTAATTTCGTCGAGAATCTTGGGGAAAGCTTTTCCAGTTGTGTCAGGGTGAAGGAGATAATAGGCCGTCTTTAAGTCCCATATGCTTGAAACATTCTCAAAACGTGCGGGAAAATTCATAAGCTCTAATTTATAGTCGCGTGTCAAGATTTCGGCGTCGGGCATGATTATTTCTGTCGCTGGCATGGAGATTTCGCTGTAGTGTACTTGTTTGCTGCTCCCTAAACGTTCCAAGACTCGGCCAAGCATTAAACGTCCTGCAAGCTCTTCAAGTTTTTCCTTGTCAGGTTTGAGACTCAAGCATTCGTTTAACAAATTTTTCTCGCCGTCAAGAACGTTATCATTCAGCTTGATTAATTTCTCCCGTATCGCTATAACATTTTCAAGCCCGGTAGCGTTTAAGAAGCCACGTTGCCTCTTGGGAATTTCATCAATGGCCGCAAAGATTTCTTCAATGCTAGGATATTTAGCCAGAAGTTGTTTAGCTCCCTTTTCTCCTATTCCTTCAACGCCATCGATATTGTCGGTAGTATCACCAGCTATTGCCAGGTAATCAGACATTGAAGAGGGCATGAAACCGTATTTAGACTTGAAATTTTCGACAGTGTACAATTTTGCGTCAGATATTCCACGCCCAACAAGACGCAACATTTTTATATTAGTGTCAAGGAATTGCAACCAATCTTTATCGGACGAAAGAGTTATAACTTCATGGCCTTCAGCGTGTGCTATTTTCGTCAGTGATGCCGCCAAGTCGTCAGCCTCAAAGCCAGGTCTTATCAGCACCATGTGCCCGGAGAAGCGTAATATATCCTGCAATAGTGTCATTTGAATTTTCATGGTCTCGCGTAAATTCTCGTCAAGAGTTTTTCGACCGGCCTTGTATTCGGAGAAGTATTCATGACGAAAAGTTTTGCCTCCCGAGTCAAACACTATCACCGTACAATCCGGCTGTGTTTCATCTTGGACTTTGTATAACATATTC
>CAJOGG010000304.1 GCA_905234205.1 uncultured Synergistales bacterium
AGTTTTATTAGTATCACCTAGAAATAAGCGAATAGTTTCTACATTCACGGCAGGTCATACTAAATTTATGAATGGCAACAACACAAAGAAATTATCACAGGTTATTTCAGTACTTGAAACAGATTTTGGCATTGTTCAGTGTATGACAGATAGATTTATGCCTGACGATGTAGTTTACGGATTAAGCCCTGAATATATGAAGAAAGCGTTCTTGCGAAAATTCAAGACTGGAGATATGCCTAAGATCAGCGATATGGCACGCAAATACGTTAATGGCGAATGGACGCTTGAAATGAGAGCTGAGAAAGCACACTTTAAGATTGAAGACTTAGACGGTATAGTACCAGCGGCATAGGAATGATAGTAGATCAAGAACTCTTTAAGCATGGCGACGAATACAAGCTAGAAAATCACATTAACAGCGATGACGTTGAGCGCGAGAACTGGCGGCAGGTTCAAGAAGCGTGAGGACGGTAAGTTAGTCGGGCGATTGATAGCTAATATTCCAGTTGAGGAAGCAGCAATGCTTGAGGCTAACTACGATTTGGATTATTTAGCATTCACACGCAACAACGATAAAGCTGCGTTAAAGAGATTATTGAAGCGTTTTCCGTATTGGAGAAGTTCGGGAGGTGAGATATAAATGATAGATGTATTACAGTTAGTGCAATCATTGAGGTATGCGTTGCGTGATATGCAAGGAGTGAAAATATCTGACTTTGAGTTAATAGAGGGCTTCTCTGTTATATATTCAGATGAGTGAAAAGTATGTTCGTTATGGAATGAAGAAAAATTCTGCGTTTAATGTTCCATCATCTGGATATGCAAACTTGCCCACTGATTTTATAAAGATACATCAAGTAGGTATGGGGACTGATGGTGTTGCTGTGCCTACGAGTTACTTAGCGACGACGCAAGGAACTTACAGGATAATCGGAGATACTTTTTATGCACCAAGTGGTGTATACGGGTTAGAATATTATTACGTACCTGTAAGGGTTAATTCACTTAATGACGATCTTGACGTCCCTGAAGCTATGTCGCCATATATAGAACAAATAGCATTGGCGATTTACGGAAACAATCTGGAAAAAGCAACCCAAATTGTCAGCACGTGCGTAGTATCGTTATCAGATCGTGAGGTCTCGCACTTTGACAATGTCGGACCAGTACAGGTATTAGGTGGCAGAGTATGACGCAAAAAGAAATGTTAGCTCTTGTTCGTAAGTTAGTATCAGATGAGCAGGCTACGGGCTTCACAGATGGTGGCAACCTCGAAGAACCTGAAGGAACTCAAGAATTGCTAAATTACCTTGATAGAGCTGTAGATGAATATTCCAAGCGTCAAGCAGCTAATGGCGATACACGTCTGGTAAACAGCATGACAATTAATAGCTATAACATGGATTTGCCTGAAGGATTTTTGATGTTCTGCGGTTTAATTCCAGTACACGTAGAAGGTAATTCTCTATATTATTATGGCGACATGGTAACTCCCACAGTGAAATACTTTGCGAGACTACCTTACGTTTCGAGTTATCCAGAGACTGCTCCGTTACCTTACGAACAAGACCAATACATGACTATAGCAGCGCTGGCCGCGATATATGCCTTGAACAAGCATGAATTTAACGTATCTCAAGACCTAATGTTGTTGGGCTATGGAGGCTCCAATGCCAACGCCCAGCAATAAGAGTAATAACGGCCTAACGCAGCGAATCGTATATCCAGCGTTTAATGGCGGCTTGAATTTATCAGTTCCCCCCGAGAGCATAGAGCTCAATGAACTACGAGAGGCAATAAATGTTGAATACTCGCCAAAGACTGGCTCAATGAGAGTGCGCGGCGGAATAAAAATGTCATTTCCATTCAACGAATATAGCCCAGATTTCCTAGCACAAATATCGCCGTACCATTTCCTTATAGCGCAAAAAAAGATACCAGACGGAGTTTACAGATTTTATCTTTTTAGCATTCATCCTTATTCAGCCACGAACGGTTACGTCGATATAATCGACCTTGGAGACATTAGATTACAAGAGCGCGAAATAGGTAATATATATGGCTTAATGGTTGATACAGAGGAAATTTTGATTAGTTTAGGCAAAGAATTATAT
>CAJOGG010000305.1:0-1374 GCA_905234205.1 uncultured Synergistales bacterium
GATCTTAGACCCGGTAAAGAGTCTTGCAACCATTCCTCTTTTATCGAGAGACTTCTTCAACTCTTCAGGAGAGTATGGTTTTTTATCCTCGTATTTCACATCGAGTGCGCTGAGTGTCCTAGACAACTCCTTTTCCTCTATGAGTCTGCCTAAAAACTCTTTGCCGTCATTCGTTACAATACGCCATATTTGGGGGTGTCCTTCAATCCTTTGCCAGATAGGGATCAACGCGCCTGTGATCATATGGATTCTTTCCGTGAATGTCTGAGGGAGTTCTGCTGATTGTTCTTCCCATAGCCGTTTTGCTTCTGCCTTGTTGGCAACCTTGGTGAACTTACTTTTTTGATTGGAATTGGAGTTATTGAGAGCATAGCTTGTCAATCCGTACTCAATTTTTTTGGCATTGGGTTGAATAGCATTGTATTTGACAAAGTATTTGCCTGTTCCTATGTCAAGCCCCTGTCTATCTGATTCATACACCGCTATTATTTTCCCAGTCTGAAGAGTATAAAACTCTATATCCTTGCCGGAATGCATTAAGGATTGCCATGTCCTTATTTTTGTAGGCAAAGTCAACTCAATCTCAACATACTGAGTATCAGTCCCAAATTGCTCACTGTGAGAGATGAGCTTATTTTGAACGATGGAGACATCAATGGCGGATATATCTTCCATTCTTTTGTCAAGAGTGCCGTTAGCCTCGTAGTATTCTCTGAGCGCATTCACTACTCGTGAGAAATATCCAAAGACTTTTCCCTGTCCTTCATGCGTCATGGATAGAAGCCTGTTAAGGAACGTTGTAACACTAACGCCCTTATCTTCATTTTTCGACAGACCAAGTTGCTCTAGTACTTCCTGCCGGTTCAGTTCAGGGAACTTTCCCATTTGAAGCAGGGTGAAAAATTTATATACAGCTTCCGGTATGTACGGGGCTTCTAAGTTATCTTCTTCCGAGAATAACCCTCCCGCAGTTGATTTTCGTTCGCCTGATGTTAAAGCTCCTAACTGCTGTAGTCTTCTTGCGATTGTTGAGATGAATCTTTTTTCGCCTGGCAGGTCTGTAGTAATAAGAACGTACTCAGGCTTGTGAGCTTCGTTACTCCTGTGAGAACGTCCAAGCCCTTGAATAGCTTTATCAGCCCGCCAGCCAGCTTGCAGGAGGTAATGTATTCGCTTACTCTTGTCCTTAAAATCATTGCTGGCGTGGTAACTTGCTCCTGTTCCTCCAGCTTCAGAAAAAATCAGTACTTTCCTCTTGCCGTTATTGAAGTCCTCAATCTCCGCCTTTCTCATATTTGCGGATCTGGCCTCAAGCGTTCCAGCTTTCTTGTCCAGTCTTGGACGTTTGCTTCTCCCTGTAATTTCAGCAACATT
>CAJOGG010000305.1:1380-2815 GCA_905234205.1 uncultured Synergistales bacterium
GAGAATCATATCAATGGGGCTGTTCGGGAAAGCCTTTATGCTTTCAATGAGTTTTACGGTGTCTTCCCGTATTCTAACTGCTTCTTGGCTTATTACAGGATTACCGTTACTATCAACTACAGGCTTCAATACGACATTGCCGTTATCATTCTTGACCTCTTCCATTGCTTGTACGGGGAAAGATTTGCGGAGGAAATCAATTACAAGAGCCTTTGGTGAAAGGTCAAACCCGTCATCAGGTAGTTCGTTATCTTTGTTTTTCCCCTTCACGTTACCTATGGCTCTATTGAGTGCTGCTTCATTCGTGTTCGTGAGCTGAATGATAACGCTATTTCCAGCGGCAATTTGTTCCTCCATGTCCTTTATTGCTGCGGGAGTCTTGAGCGATGTAATGACTTGGTTGAAGAATCTTTGATGAGCGCCCCAAAATATTGACTTAGCAAGTCCACTTCCTCTTTCATTGCTTGCACCGCAAGCCTCAAGAGCTGCGCCGATATTATGAAGTATCACTTGCCATGCTTTTGCAAGTGTGTCATAGACAGCTTTCTCATAGTCGTTCAAGTCATGTTGGAGCGTTCTGAACGTTACATTCTCATCACCGCCGTGAGGGCCAGCACGCATAGAGAGTGAACGCGAAATGTACAGCCCCATAGCTTTCAAATCTCTGGCAGCTACTTCCATTGCGGCAATACCGCCACCGCTGAATCTTTCGATGAAGTGTTGTGCGTTGATAAAAGGTGCGCCGTTATACCCCCAGAGTCCAAGCCTGTCAAACATTGCCAAGTTGTTCAACTCTGTAGCTCCTGTAGCTGATACATAGAGAACTCTGGCCTTTGGAAAAGTGTCTATAAACTCCCTCATATTGATAGCCCGTTTAGATGGCGTTTTACCTATAAGGTTGTTTACGTTATGAGCTTCATCGAGGACGATGATACCGTCAAAATCATCTCCGAGCCAGTCCTTGAGTTGTTTGATTCTATCTTCATTGTTGAGGTAAGAATACGCGGAGAAGATGATGCCTTTGCCTTGCTCGATATGTTTTTTCCCGTCTATTTTTTCATGCCCGAAAATTTCATCAGGATCATTTCCTACTCCTTCCCAGTCTCTTTTAGCGTCATTGATGAGAGAGTGTTTCTCACTGAACCAGACTGCTTTCCCCTTGCCGAGTCCTCTAGCGAGAGTGTCCATGATGATTCCAGAAATTTCACGCCCCTTGCCAACTCCAGTGCCATCACCGATAAAGAATCCTCTAGTCTTCCCGTCAGGTAAAGTATGAGAGAACGAGTTTACAGCGAGTGTAACAGCTTCTAACTGAGCGTCGCTAAGTTTCCCGTCCTTTATCACAGATTCAGGAATGCGAGGTATTTCGGTAATTTCAGGCAGAGGGACAGCACGCAGCGCAGTAGCTTCCACAAGGTCAGCGGGGTGAGGTTTT
>CAJOGG010000306.1 GCA_905234205.1 uncultured Synergistales bacterium
GCAAGGGTTTGATGTCTTTATTAATGATTGGTATCTCGTTCAAAATCCATTTCAGTTCTGTGAAAAAAGTATTGTTAATCAGCCTCAAACACAGAATTATAGACAGTGGAAGCAGTTTAATATGCCTCTTCTTAACTTTATAAGGCAGAATCTACTTCATCAGAATTAGGAGATGAATATGAGGGATATCATAATGTTCGCAACATGTTGGTATATTGGAGCTATTGTGGTGATAGCTACAAGCAGAGCAGAAGATAATGGATTTTCTCATAATCTCTAATTAGTCAGTACCACGGGCCTAGCGTACGTTCAGGCTTCAAGGTGAAGATTACAATATCAAACGGCGCTGGCGAGAAGTCAAAGTCCGTCAAGCTCACCGTCAAGGGCACAAAGCTAAAGATTACCACGAGTCTCCCGAATGCTACAGTGGGTCAGCCTTATAGCACCACTCTCTCTGCAACAGGAAGTGATCCAATCACATGGACAGCCAATAACCTTCCAGAAGGCCTCAGTCTTAATGGAGATACGATTTCTGGCACACCAACTGGAGCGGCAAAATCCTATAAGGTGAAGCTCGTAGCAACGAATCATGTGAAATCGGTCAAGAAGAGCGTAACACTCAAGGTTATCGAAGCATCTGACACACGGCTTCCTGTAATGTCTGAGGCAGACAAGGAATCATATACTTCTCCGGAGCTTCGAAACGTCACAAAATATAATGAGTATACTGTTGTTGCTGTACTTCCTGAATGACTTCGATGTTATTCTGAGCAATAATGCTTCAGAAGGCGCGGAGTTGCTTTATCTCTCAAATTCTGATGAACCTTCAGAAGATGACGAGATCGTGGAGTTCTTCGACGATACCGGAGCTGAGACTTCCGTAGTTCCAGAAAGCCGAAACATCACTGTGTCGGTATGGCTCAATGAAGGAGTAACTTATTCGCCCCAAATCGCTGTGAAGAAATGAGATTATCTCTCCTTGTCAGAGCATATTTTGACGGTGCAATAACTTTCGTTTGAGCAAGAACAAGTGCTTCAGCATGCCCACAGCGACTCCGTTCTCAAATTTCCGCCATTCCTCAATTCGTACTCCGTCAGAAACATTCTCTTAACCTATGCCATATCCTGCAACTGCTCACAAATTTCAGCATAAAACCGCGTTGACTCTTACTAATTTTAGAGCGTTAATTACAAGAAAATTTAGTTCGGAAGCAGGTTTAAGCACCAGAGGTCTCACAAATACATATTTCGTAGAATCTAGCAGTCTACGAAATATCCCCCTAAATCCACCTGGTCAAGCGGTTTTATCTAAATTCTGCCCAGCTTTTTGACAACAAATTTTCGGAAAATCTAATTCTCAGAGAACCAATTCTTCAGAATAACTCGTTCAGCCTATTCATGTTCTCGTGCTTGGTTCTCATACTCGGATGCACGCATCGGTTCAGCGTTATGCTCACACTGGCGTGTCCGAGAATCTCACTTAAGGTCTTCACGTCAAAGCCTACTTCGACGCACCTGGTCGCAAAAGTATGGCGAAGGGTGTGAAATTTGATGTCTTTGATTCCGCATTTCTTGAGAACAACCTTGAAACGGTTTTCCATTGTTCTCGGTTCGATATAGTAGTCCTGTACACAACGACAAGAGAATGCCGAGCGACGTCGGGTTGGGATTCTGCTTCAGGTATTCCAACAGCTTCTTTTCCTCATCCGCACTCAGAACTCGTATCCTTTCAGCCCTATGAGGAATCTCTGTGCAGTCCGAGACGTAGTTCACCTCATAGCCGTGCAGTACAGAGAACTTGCGGATTGACCGCATTCTTGAAACTATGTCGGCGGCGGTTCTTGGTGAAAGGGGCTTGTTGCTTCTTCCTAGTTTGAGAAGGAGCTTTCGGCTGAAGGAGATAAGGTCGTTATTGCTGATTTCGTCGATGCGCTTGGCTCCAAATTCCGGAATGATATGATTGCGGAGTTGGCATTCGTACTTTACCACTGTTGACTTTCTGCGTGTGGTCTTGAGTTCATCAAGCCATTGGTAGGCAATGTCTTTTATGATCGGCTG
>CAJOGG010000307.1:0-785 GCA_905234205.1 uncultured Synergistales bacterium
GACTTTTGCAGGAAAACTTGCGAAGGTTGTTATCACTGGCGACGCTGACAAAGACGACGCAGGTTTAATCGGCGAACACACCAACATGGTACTTGTACAGGTCAAGAAATATGGCGACGAGTACTGGTTTGTATTACGCGACATGACTGCACAGGAACTTCGCGACTTGAAGACGGACGCGAGGCTAAGCTATCTTGAAATGATTACAGAGGGTGAATAATTATGAGCGCAAAATTTGAAGACATCAAGAAATACTACGATTACGGCATGTGGACGGAGCAGCAGGTACGTGTTGCAGTTGCAAAGAACTGGATCACGGCGGAAGAGTTCAAGCTCATTACAGGGCACGGACTTTTAGGTGAGTAGTTATTAAGGGCTTCCTTCGGGGAGCTCTTTTTGTTATGGAGTATGGAGGTGTTAATATGATCACGATAAAATTAATCAATTCACAAATAATTTCTTTTCCTACAGGCGATTATATCGGCTATGAATGTAATAAAGATTGCTTTACCGTTATTGTGAATGAATATTGGCATCAAATGTTCTATATGAAAGACGTGGTTTCGATATATATCGAGAATGACGAGCGCATAATTGCAGTTGATGACAGAACCAAATTAGGCTGGCCACTTCCTAACGTAAACAATGAAATGAAGATCGACGTTGAGAGAATACGCGAGACATTCAATCTCATTGATAAATGTATTAGTGAAATTTTGAAAAAATTGCCAAGCTAACCAGCCTGGCTAAAAAGTTATTCTTGAGAAGATGGAGCAGGTTTTTCC
>CAJOGG010000307.1:825-2085 GCA_905234205.1 uncultured Synergistales bacterium
CTTCTTCAAAAATAACGTAATTTTATAATAAGATAGGTGATGAATATGTTCGATAAGTTGAAAGCCTTTGCTCTTGAACAGGTACTCTGGGCGGAGAAGAATCTCAAAGGTAAATCCGGAGCTGAGAAGAAAGCCGCGGTTGTTAAGAAGCTGGACGATCTAATCACTCTACCGGCGTATCTCGAATGGGCTGATGATATGGTTATCTCGTATTTAGTCGATTCCGTCTGTGAAAAACTCAATATGCTTGAAGGACACAATTTCGGCGACACAGAAATTAGCAAACAGGCGCAGGAAGAAATTATCGAAAATATAGAGGTGAAGCAATAATGGCGACAGATACTAAAAATTTCAAAGTGGGCGAATTTGCTTGTAAACATTGCGGGGAGAACAAAATCGACCAGCGAGTTATTAACATGGCGCAGGCTATCAGAGAAGCAATAGGAGTCCCGGTACGTGTTAATTCAGGTTACAGGTGTGTGAAACATAACGCGGCAGTCGGTGGCGTGAAAGGCAGTTACCATACACAAGGTTTAGCGGCTGACTTGTCGTGCTCAAAGGGCGCTAAAGAGTTATATATCACGATCCAAAAGTTATGGAAGGACGGCAAGCTACCTGACCTACAATGGTGTAAACATTACATCAAGAAGAATTTCTGTCATATAGATTGTGGGAAGAAGCGCACTAATATCTTCGCTGTAGGTGATTGAGAAATGAACGATTACTTTCAGTACATAGTTAGCTTACTGGGGGCTTCAGTCTGCTATTTCTTCGGGGAGGTTAACGGCTTGATTCACGCGCTTATAGCGTTCGCAATTATTGATTACATTACAGGTATGTTTAAGAGCGGCAAGAAGAAAGAATTATCGTCCCGAATAGGCTTTGAGGGGATCAAGCGTAAGGTTACAATGTTTCTGCTTGTCGGTGTGGCGAATATTATAGACAAGGAACTATTAAGTGGGCTGATCGGCAGCTCTGAACTTTTGCGCGATCTAGTAATCTGGTTCTACCTAGCTAATGAAGGTTTGAGCATTCTTGAGAACGCTGTAGCAATTGGCTTACCAGTGCCGGAGATCATGAAGAATAAGTTATTAGAATTTAGAAATGCGCATGAACAACGAAATCAAATCTCAAATTCTAGCCATTAACAATTCAGTACAATGATAACAAAGAAGCGTACGTGAAATTTATTCTTCACGGAGAAAGACACCAAGTTTGACAAGTATGATACAATTACCATCAATAAACGAGTTCTCGAGA
>CAJOGG010000308.1:0-2232 GCA_905234205.1 uncultured Synergistales bacterium
CGTGAATTCCGGTAGCTAACATTCCCCGTAACATTCCGTCAATCGTGCAATATAGTGGCGTGTCGTTGATCATGGCCGCAATTTCTCCAGCCGTGACTATGTCGCCGATCTCACGTTTAGGATTAATCACACCTTCGCAGGGAGCGCGTAAAACTCTTTCAACTGTATAGCCGCCGATGTTGCCAGGGACTCCAGTATTAGCTATGGCCTTTGAGCCTGTTTCATAGAATGCGCGTCCAAGAGTGTGGCCTCGTTTCGTCTCTACGACCGCGTGACAATCAACACCAACTGTAAAGCCCGGCCCTACTCCAATTACAACAGGAGCATCAGAAATTTTTGTACCTAGGTTTTCTTTAGCGATAATCGCATCAACAACTACATCAGGCTTGAGAGTCTTTATCACGCTTCCATCAGGACAAACCATTACGGCTATATTTCCGGCGTCAAGAACTGCGCGAGCCTCTTCACAATTTTCTGCCTTGTAAGCTTCAATGCCCTCAACAGAAAATTTCCCTAGTCTTACGGCTTCAGAGAAACTCACAGTGCGTCTTACAGTCGTTGGGTTTGCTATATCGAGCATTACTATTTTGAAGTTAGCGCGGAATAATCTCACTGCGATTCCCGTAGCAAGATCTCCCGCTCCTCGTATGCATACTAACATTTAGGTTTACGCTTTCTTTTTAGGGCGATAAGGTGTGTCGTCCATCGGCAATTTCGTACGGAAAATTTTATCCCAAGCATAATAGGCTCCCGCGGCGGCTGGTGCTGTTGGAATCGTCGCGATCTCACCGATACCCTTAGCTCCATATGCGAACGGCAGCAACTTGTCTTTCTCAACGTAAATTGCGTGTATGTTAGGAATGTCAGTGGCACGCATAAGTCCTAATGTCCCGTATTTAGCTTTAGGCACACAGTTATCAAGCGGAAAATCCTCCGTTAAAGCATAACCGAGCCCCATTAACACACCGCCTTCAATCTGGCCTTGTATCGACGTGGGATTAACGACCTTTCCAGAATCGTGCGCAGCGTAGACTTCAGAGACTTTTCCATTTTCGCCGAGTATTACAACGTGAGTAGCAAAGCCATAAGCCACGTGACTCTTCGGGTTAGGTTTATCGGCTCCAAGTTTGTCGGTTGGGTCAAAGAACTCCGCAAAAAATTCACGCCCATTCAACGCCATTAAATCTCCGTTTACTTTTTCAAGTTCGGCCATAAGTTTTTCTCCGATGAAGTAGTTCCCGAGTCTGGAGACGTTTCTGTACTGCCTGGCATTAGTCGCATTTTGTCGCGTGGTAATTTTGTTGCGGTCTCAAGCATTTGCATAAAGATCGTCGAACTTCCTTGACCTATATCGCTAGCTGCAGTGTAAAGGCAAATAACACCATCTTCAACGCGAATTTTTGCACGTCCCTTATCAGGTAAACCGACTCCGACGCCGGCGTTTTTCATTGCACAAGCTATTCCGGCATGAGATTTATTTTTCTCGTATACGTCTTTCACGGCCAATAACGTTTCCTTCAAGGCTGTGGACACGTCGGCAATCTGACCATTAGGGAGAACTTTTCCAGGCTCTATAGCGTTGCGATAACGAATTTCCCAAGGAGATATTCCAACTTTTTCGGCCAAGAGATTAATATTCATTTCGAGGGCAAACTCACTTTGACATACTCCGAAGCCCCTGAAAGCTCCTGCTGGTGGGTTGTTGGTGTAATAACCATAGCCGCGAATGTCAGTATTCTGATAGCAATAAGGCCCGACGGAATGTGTACAGGCTCTCTCAAGAACTGGCCCGCATAACGAAGCATAAGCACCGGTATCAAAATTTATCTCACAGTCTAAGCCAGTGAAGATTCCGTTTTCGTCGCAAGCAAGCGTGAATGTGCCAATCATTGCGTGACGTTTTGGGTGGAAGTTGATTGACTCCTGCCTGCTCATTTTGATTTTTACGGGACTGTCCTTTTTTGTTGTGTTTTATCTCAATGCAGCCGAAAAAATTTTCATGTGATATACTTTGTTATTATGATAAAAACAAAATTTGATGGGAGGCAAAATGATAAGTTGACAGAAAATAACAACATTGCTATAATTCGCTGTTCGCTGTAGCGTCTTTATGCCTTCTTTCAGATTACCCATCATTTAAATTCAACACACTTAAAAATTTAAATTTAGTAGGAGGCATTCCATGAAAAAGTGTCCTTCATGTGGTACTCAGTATCAAGATTCAAAAGAATT
>CAJOGG010000308.1:2245-3297 GCA_905234205.1 uncultured Synergistales bacterium
GGAACTCAACTCGTTAGTACTACACCAACTTTTGAGCCTATCAACCCACGTCCCGACGATAAAAAGTTTTTGGATCCTTCCGACTGGGGCGGAGCAGCTATAGCCATTTTTGGTTTCTTACTCTTTTGGTTTGGAGACAGAGACAGTGAGATTCTGACGGGGTGTTTAGCAGCTGTTATAGGGATATTTTACGGCCGTCAATCCCGCAACACATTCTTCCGGATTGCTGCATATGTAATTGGAGGAATCACTGTTTTGTTCACCGCGCTTTTAATCTTGGCAGCTTGGGGGGATTAGAATCATGGCCTTCTGCAATAAATGCGGTTCGCAGATGTCTGACGAGGATTTATTCTGCGGTGCATGTGGTGCTCCTGCTAAGCGTTCTGCGTCTCAAGCCACTAACAGCAAAACGTACACCCTCTTAATTTCCAGAAGAAACCAATTTATGGCTGCGGTTAATGGCTTTGACGTATATATTAATGGTGAACTTCTCGGTAGGATTCCAAGTGGCCAAAGCTTAGCAGCGCGCGTGTTTTCTGATACAGTCAGCGTAGAAATCAGGAGTGCCGTAAAGATGCCTTTTATGAAGCTTCCTGTTGCACGCATGACCCTAAAGCTCAAGGAAAATCCCAGAGTCGATTTTTACATAGTTTATCCTGGCTCAATAGTTACGGCTGTTACAGGTGCGGACGTAACAGAATCAGCAAATGAGTGAGAGAGGAAATTAAGTAGCAATGTCTAGAACATCTAAAGAGAGAGTTTCCGCACTTGACGGATACACTATTAACGGCATAGGTTATGACAAAAGATTATCTCCTATGATTGAACTTGGGGAGCATCACTGCAAATACTGCCATTCTAGAAGAATTTTTATTTTAGCAGAAGAACAGTACAGGGCTAAGGCTTTGTTTATAACTGTAGGTGCATTTACAAAGTATGCTATCGTCTGCTCTGAATGTGGAAATGGATATTATGTGGATAACAAACAGCGCGATTCTCTGCTTTATTGTGGAGCAAAAATTGAGGTTGACGCTGACGACATTTCCATTATC
>CAJOGG010000309.1 GCA_905234205.1 uncultured Synergistales bacterium
TTTCACTCTTACTAACCCAACTAAAACAGGCTATGTGTTCATTGGGTGGAGTTTTGATGATACTATTTCAATCGACGTAACTATTACAACGGGTTCAACAGGCAATCGCGAATATGTTGCTTTATGGACTGCTGATAATTACACAATAATTTATAACCTTGACGGTGGTGTTGTTTCGCCGGATAACCCCACAAGTTATAACATTGAAAGCAGTGATATAACTCTCGTCAACCCCAGCAGAAATGGCTACACGTTTGATGGTTGGACTGGAACAGGCTTGAACAATAAAACTCAAAATGTAACAATTCCCTCTGGCTTAACTGGTAATAGAAGCTACAAAGCAACATGGTCTGCTGAAGAATACACGATAAGTTACACGCTAAACGGAGCTAATGATCCAGGTAACCCTACAAGCTATACGATTGAGACTGAAGCAATAATTCTAAATAATCCAAGTCGTAACGGTTATACATTCGATGGTTGGAGTGGGACAAACTTAGACGGCAAAACACAGGCTATAACGATTCCAGCAGGTTCAATTGGTAATAGGAGCTATGTTGCAAACTTCACACCGATTATTTACACGATAGCTTACAATTTGTGATAACCCAACGACTTATACTATCGAGAGCAACGACTTCACGTTGAACAATCCTGCTAGGACTGGCTACGATTTTGCAGGTTGGACAGGGACGGGACTAGAGTCAGGAACGCAGACTGTAACAATTAGCAGCAACTCCACGGGCAACAAGGAATATACAGCAACATGGGCGCTTGCAACGTACACAATAAGCTACGATCTTTGTGGAGGCACTGTTAGCGGAGATAATCCGACGCGTTTCACAATGGAAAGCAGCGACATTCAGCTAACCAATCCCACTAGGGAAGGCTACGAGTTTTTAGGCTGGAGCGTTAGTGATGATATTTCGAGTGATGTAACGATACCAACCGGCACGACAGAAAATCTCAAGTATGTTGCGAACTGGCAGGCTATAATTTACACAATCAGCTATGACCTCGGCGGTGGTGTTGTTTCTCCTGATAATCCTGAAAGCTATACTATTGAGAGCGAAGATTTTACCCTGATTAATCCAACAAAGACTGGTTACGAATTTGCGGGCTGGACTGGAACGAGTCTTGATGCTGCTACGGAAGAAGTAACAATCTCAAAAGGCTCAATGGGTAATCTTGATTTCACGGCAACTTGGAATTCGGTTGTTTACGCATTAAGTTACGATCTTGACGGCGGAACAGTCTCACCAGATAATCCCACGGGCTACACAGTCGAAAGCGACGATTTCACTCTTACTAACCCAACTAAAACAGGCTATGTGTTCATTGGGTGGAGTTTTGATGATACTATTTCAATCGACGTAACTATTACAACGGGTTCAACTAATCGCGAGTATGTTGCTACGTGGGAGAAAGAAGCGGAAGAAATTGTTCCAGCTTTGACAATATCGGTTGAGAACCTTACTGTAAGACGCGGCGATACAATTACTCCTATTACAATAACAGTGACGCAAGGAAATAATATCGAGTGGTCAACATCAGGAGAACTTCCCACAGGATTAACTTATGTTTCAAGCAATAGTGATTTCGTCATAAGTGGAACGATATCGACAACGGCAGAAACAAGAGCTTATGCTTGCACTGTGATAGCTTCTAATGATTTCGGTACAGCGGAAAAAAATATCTCGATAACCGTACAATCAACGTACACGCCTCCAGAAGAGCCGGACGTCCAAACTTACACTAATGACGAGATCAATGACATGACCGACGACGAGATCAAGAAGAATTTTGGTGACGCTCAGCCTCTTACACTCACAGGACAAATTACTCAAGAACAGCTTAATGCGGTAATTGAGAAGGTGAAAAGCGTAACTACAATCAAGATGCTTAATTTGTCGCAAGTTGAGGGTATTTCAGAAGTCATATTTGAGAGTTCATCAACCGTAGAGAACCTAATGATCAGAAATAACCAATCAATCAAAACTGTAGAGGTTACTCACAATGAATCGATAAAAGCACTTGATATTGGAGGAAGTAAAGTTGAAACTCTTAATGCAAGCGGCTGTGATAATCTCGAGGAAGTCAACATTGAAGGCTGTGAATCTCTTGTAAGTCTTGATGTAAATGAAACGCAGATAACCTCCTTGAACGCACGCGGCTGTACGAACTTAAAAGTTTTGAAATTCGCTTCAGCAAAAGTATCATCACTAAACATAGAAGGATGTGAATCTCTCGAAGATTTAGCGTGTGAACTTAATGCTCTCGTAAAACTTGACCTGTACATGTTTTCAGGTACCCTAAAGACTCTTTCATGTTCAGGACAAAAAGCAAGCGGTTGGAACGTTGGCCAAAGGTTTAATTTCAATAGTCAATTGAGTTCGTCATCAGTCTTTGCTGCAGACGGAGAAGAAAATTCATCATACAGCGACAACATCACGAACGTAAAAGCTTTTGACGAAGCAGGAAATGAAATATCTCTTGAGTA
>CAJOGG010000310.1:0-1128 GCA_905234205.1 uncultured Synergistales bacterium
GTCTCTTATCAAACCATGACAAACCACGAACAGACGCTCCCTTGCCGTACGCCTCAATTCTGACCTTCATTCCGTTGTGGTAATGAACCTCAAAAGCTAGGCCAGAGTTATCTATGACTTCTTTCACAAGCCCGTTCATCTGGTTGGAAGCTAAGAACTCTCTACTGACTTCTTGCAACTTCTTGCTGGCTATGGTTTGTGTTGCACAAATAATAATCAAGTAACTACGATTCTCTTGTGGAAACGTTAAGGCATGTAACAGGTTAGCTCTGATGACAATTTGCGTCTTAGCGCTCTCACGGAATGCTTCAATTGCAAAATTTCCTTGCCCACGTAAGAGAATGTTACTCCACTCTTCATGAAAGGCTGCTGGTGTTACATCTTCTTTTGACGGGATAAACTCTTCACGAAAACCTACTAATGAATTATAAGCACGTTGTTCACTGTCGATAAGTTGCTCGATTAATTCATGGCTATCCATTGTGCTGATGTTTCTGTTAGTTCCGGAGTTTGTAGCACTCGTTCCATCATTATTTCTCTCACTTGCGATCTCACGTCAAGACTCCCCGATAGATTCATCTGAACATTATCGCGTGGTTTGCCTTCTGTGCGATTGAGAATTTCTTGTGCAGCTTGGAGTTCAATTTTCTCTATTCCGCAATCTAATAGGTCTATCACTTTTTGAGCCGCATCGACAGTATGAGCTTTGAGTAACGCTTTTACGTCAGGATTTCCTTTTGGCATTCCGCTGATATTTCCAGAATGTCCTTTAATAAAACGGCCCGCCTTATCTCTTATAGCAGTCATCTAATCCCTCCCTTACATAACTTTTTTTCTGCTTAACCCGGATATTGGGAGCTTACTCTCGAGAACTCATGCTTATATTTAAGTGAACTACAGGGCTACATTACCAATCGATACCAAAGAAGCTGTACCATCCAAATCTACGTTTATGATCATCTTAATAAAACGTTTTACAGGGTTTGCTGTGAGAAGCGTCTGTAATGCTAATATTCGATAATTTGTGCCTTTTACTGCCTGACTCCCTAAGAATGCAATAGGCATATAATCAGCTCCGACAAGACCACCAGTAACTGCAACGAATGCACTCGCTACCTTCTGGGGAAG
>CAJOGG010000310.1:1139-2303 GCA_905234205.1 uncultured Synergistales bacterium
TTTTACTTCACTAATATCCCAACTACCTAGCATGAAAAAACCTCCTCAATAATGAATGACCGGAGGAAGGATTCGAACCTACAACCGCAATGGAACACCGCACTCTATCCAGTTGAGCTACTCCGGCATAACAAAAAACCCTGAAAACGTTTTTCAGAGCTTTGCTTGATTGTGGAAAATGAATTACCATGAAATATCTAAACATGAATTTGATGATAGAAGTATATCACGTTTTTCTAAAAAATCCTGCCAAGTTTCTGCCAAAATCGTGCCAAAATCGTGCCAACTTTCTACTTACCCTAAAGTACGTATTTTAAGCAAACTTAATAATCATCCTCATCTATATCCGTTTCATACAAGTAAAACAATAAAACAATGATAGGTGTAAACACAAGTAAAGCAGTCCCCGCGAATATGACCAACATAGCTGCTAACCACAGCATTAGTAACATTAACACAAATTCGATACACAACTTCAAAATATTCATAAGCCCTCCTTTCTCACACTTACTAGCATTCAGCCCAATCTTCAAGTCTCAAGCCCTCTACACGAGAAAATTCTCTCACATTATGCGTTACTAGAATCAAATTACGCGATTTAGCATGAGCCGCAATTAACGTATCATTATTACCTATAGGCTTCTTCTTTAACATATAACGAACTTTCCCATATTCATTCGCCGCTATTTCGTCAAAGTCTAAAACTGCTATGCCTGACAAAAAAATCATGAGCGAAAGACGATTCTTCTCCGGCTTAGAGCTATTAAATACACCAAATTCCAATTCACCTAACACTATCGACGAAATACAAATTTCTAATCTATCGTGCTTAAGGATATTTTCAAGAACACACGCTGGTCTCCTATTCTTGGCATAAGCGACCATATTCGTATCGAGCATATATCGAATCATCGCTCTTCATTCAGAAAATCTTCCGTAAACATACCAAGCCCTTGAAGCGTTGACTGCCAGCCATCATCTTTAGGAACAAGCATTACAACGTTACCAATCTTGTTCACTAACACTTCATCAGCATTAAATCTACAACTTTTTGGTAAACGCACAGCCTGGCTCCCACCATTTGTAAACACTTTAGCAACTTCTATCATAATTAACCCCTCCTTTATTAACTTTTTTGGAGTATATATTATGATATATATCTGG
>CAJOGG010000311.1:0-1122 GCA_905234205.1 uncultured Synergistales bacterium
TTTATGAGGTGAATAAATGCGCACAAGATTAATTTACTCAAAACGTGGGGGAGCTTGTTTCGTTCCTCATATAGCACTTGCACAAATGTTCTCGCGTTCAGCTTCACGTGCAGGCCTGACTCTCATAATGACACAAGGTTTTTCACCACGCGCTAAATTAAGCTTCGGTCCTGAACTTCCCGCAGGTGTTGTTGCACTCAATGAACCTTTAGATATGTACTTCGAGAGCGTTCCAGAAAATTTTGTTACCCTCATGAATAATTCTTTGCCCGAAGGTTTCAATATTTCTCGCGTAATATTTCCTGAAGAAGATTCGCCCTCACTTGGCAAGCTTTGTAAGCACGCTAAATATTTGTTACGCAACGTCAACGGCTTGAATTTATCTGAACACGCCAAAAATTTCTATCGTGACTCGATCGTTAAACTTGATCACGTTGATGAATGGTTGAGGCTGATAATTAATGCTCCTGCGCAAAATCCCATAGGTGGCTTCGTGAAATTCATGACGGCTGAAAATATTATCGCTGGTTGGCAAGATATGAACATAGTACGAGTTTCAGTAGGCTCATACAATCAAGAAAAGGACTGCGTAAACTTATAATGCCTGATAAAAACGTGAAAATCATTGCTGATTTAAGAGAGTCCGAACAATCCCGCGTGGCTCTTCTCGAAAATGGTAAGCTTGCAGAAATTTTTATCGAATACAATTTTGATGACGAAAGCACGAGAACTATTAGCTCAAGACTCTCTAAACAAGGCGACATATTCAAAGCTCGTGTAGATACTTTAGTCCCGGCGATTAACGCTGCCTTTCTTGCTATCTCGTCAAAATCTCGTTCACACAACGAGCCTCGCAATGCGTTTTTATATCTTGGTGAAACTCCTAAACTCGCTAACGTGAAATCAGGTCAGGAATTAATCGTACAAATAACAAAGAATGCCCGAAAGAATAAATCCCCCAAAGTTAGCACGTTATTATCGATTCCGGGGCGCTGGCTCGTTCTCATGCCTGATAGTGATGAAACTGGAGTCTCAAAGCGAATTAATGACCTTGACGAACGTAAACGCCTCAAGAAATTAGCTGACGAATTGAAATCACAACTGGAAGAACTGGTTCACGGC
>CAJOGG010000311.1:1162-2192 GCA_905234205.1 uncultured Synergistales bacterium
ATAGCTCTCTGGAAAGAGATTGAGGCCAAGGCAAAGGCTAACCCCGCTCCGTGTTTACTGTATAGAGACTCTGGAACGTTGGGAAGAATTTTGCGCGATAATGTTTCTGGCCATATTGATGAGATTATCATTGATGACGCGGAAGAATTTGAACAGGCCCAAAATTTTGTCGAACGTTTTTTCCCTGAACGTCCTAGCGTGCAATTATATTCAGGTGTAACGCCTATATTCGATTATTTCGGGATTGAAAGCGAGATTGCTAAAGCTCTTGACCGTAAAGTATGGTTGAGAAGTGGCGCGTATCTCGTGATTGATCAGACAGAAGCACTAACTGTTATTGACGTTAATTCGGGAAAGTTCACGAGTGCTTCAAACATGAGGCAAACAACACTAGCAACTAACCTAGAAGCAGCAGAAGAGATAGCCAGGCAGTTAAGATTACGTTCAATTGGTGGAATTGTCATAGTTGATTTCATAGACATGGAATTTAGCGAGGATAGGCGCGAATTACTAGCCAGCTTTGAGAAATTTTTGCGCAACGACAGATTAAAGCCTAGAGTCTTCAGCATAACGCAGCTTGGATTAGTAGAGCTTACTCGAAAACGTGAACGCCCTGATTTACGTAGCGTCTTAACTCGAAATTGTCCCATATGCGGCGATAATGGTTTTGTCGAACGTGAAGAGAACATTGCAATTAACATCAAACGCTTCATCAGAAAAATCACGACGGCTAATAACTCACATGCATTCTTGATTCAAACTAGTGCACACATGGCTAATTACTTGAGCAATTATATTGACAATTGGGAAGAAGAATTTGGTAGGAAAATTTTTGTCGCCCCGGTATACGAATTTGCTTGGAACAAATACAGACTCGAATATCAAGGCGATCTAACTCACACTAAAGAACGTTATCAGGAATTAATCCATTCTGCTAAATCTAATGCGTAGTACGTGATAATAATGTCAGCTCCGGCTCGTGCGATTGATGTTGCGGACTCAACAACTATTCTCTTTTCGTCAAGCCAGC